>CAZDWF010000035.1:0-29370 GCA_964508895.1 uncultured Bacteroidales bacterium | reverse complement strand
AATCCTGAAGAATTTTGGGCAAAAATTGCCGAAGATTATTATTGGCATAAAAAATGGGACAATGTCTTAGATTGGAAATTTGACGGGGAAGATGCTCCAGACGTGAATTGGTTCGTCAATGGAAAACTAAATATCACAGAAAATATTTTTGAAAGAAATCTTTTTCTGAGAAAAGATCAAACAGCTCTAATCTGGGAACCTAATGATCCTAATGATGAAACCCGCACATTTACCTATGGGGAATTATTTAAAGAAGTTTCCAAGTTTGCAAATGCCTTAAAAGAATTAGGCATAAAAAAAGGTGACAGAGTTGCTATTTACTTACCAATGGTACCGGAATTAGCTATTGCAATGCTTGCTTGTGCCAGGATTGGCGCAATTCACTCTATAGTATTTGCAGGATTTTCTGCTAATGCACTTTCTGACAGAATCAATGATTCAAAATGCAACCTGGTAATTACATCTGATGGTGGATATCGCGGAGCTAAAAGCATTGGTTTAAAATCTATCGTTGACGAAGCACTGGAATCATGTGACTCAGTAAATAATGTGATCGTTCTTAAGAGAACAGGTGAAGATATCAACTTTGTTGAAGGCAGAGATATTTGGTGGGATGATATTATTGCAGGTATAAGCGAAGAAAATAAAGCTGAAGTAATGGATTCTGAAGATACATTATTTATTCTTTATACATCAGGTTCAACAGGAAAACCAAAAGGTGTTGTACATTCTACAGCAGGATATATGATATATGCAGAATACACATTTAAAAATGTATTCCAGTATAGTGATGGTGATATTTACTGGTGTACTGCAGATATTGGCTGGGTAACAGGTCACTCATATATTGTTTATGGTCCGCTATTGGCAGGAGCTACTACAGTTATGTTTGAAGGTGTTCCTACATGGCCAGACGCAGGTAGATTCTGGGATGTTGTTGACAAATATAAAGTTAACCAGTTCTATACTGCTCCTACTGCTATTCGTGCACTTGTAGCTCAAGGTAACGAATATGTAACAAGCAAAGACCTCAGTTCCCTTAAAGTTCTGGGTACTGTTGGTGAACCTATTAATGAAGAAGCATGGAGATGGTATCATGATCTCATTGGAAAAGGAAAATGTCCAATAGTAGATACATGGTGGCAAACCGAAACAGGTGGAATAATGATCTCTCCTCTTGCAGGAATAACTCCAACTAAACCTTCATTAGCTACACTTCCATTACCGGGTATTCAACCTATTCTTGTTGATCCTGAAGGTAAAGAATTAAAAGGCAATAGTGTAGAAGGAATTTTATGTATTAAATATCCATGGCCGGGAATACTAAGAACAACTTATGGTGATCATAAAAGATGTTTTGATACTTATTTCTCAATGTTTAAGGGATTATATTTAACCGGCGACGGAGCAAAACGTGATGAAGAAGGTTATTACAGAATCATTGGACGTATTGATGATGTTATCAATGTTTCAGGACACAGAATCGGTACAGCAGAAGTTGAAGATGCAATAAACCAGCACCCAAGAGTAAATGAAAGTGCAGTTGTTGGTTATCCTCATGAGATTAAAGGTGCAGGAATTTACGCATACGTAACTTGCGATGGCATTACTGAAGATGAATATGAAACCGTTGAAAAAGAAATAAGAGCTACGGTTACCAAATATATCGGGCCTATAGCTAAGCCTGATATGATCCAATTTGTTTCAGGATTACCTAAAACACGTTCTGGAAAGATCATGAGAAGAATTCTGAGAAAAGTTGGTGAAGGTGATGCTACAAATCTTGGTGATACTTCTACTTTACTCGATCCGGGTGTTGTTGAAGAAATAATCAACGGCGCCAAGGTTGAAGTTAAAAGATAATTAATCATTAATACTCTGAAATACCACCGCAACCCACGGTGGTATTTCATTTTAAAATCAAATAAAATGGAAAACAAAAAAGTTATGAACCGTGGCTTGGTAATCCTAGGAGCTATTCTCATTCAATTGGCTCTGGGTGCTATATATGCTTGGTCAGTATTTACTCCTTCTCTTACCCAGGAAGGCTGGACAAAGCTTGATACACAGGTTGTGTTCTCTGTTGGCCTCCTTTCTTTTGCTGTCTTTATGGTTATCGCAGGAAGATTGATAAAAAGCTGGGGACCTAAAAATCTTGCTATTTTCGGCGGACTAATTTTAGGACTGGGCTATTTTCTTAGTGGAATCATCGGGGGAACCAGCTTCTGGGCACTAGTAATCCTAATTGGATTAGTCGGTGGTGCCGGTATCGGATTTGCGTACGTTGTACCTATAGCTGTGGGTATGAGATGGTTTCCTGACAAAAAAGGTATGATCACAGGATTAGCTGTTGCTGGATTTGGATTTGGAGCCATGGGATGGGTTAAACTTGCCGGATCATGGGGACACCTTATTGATAATATGGGACTCTCGACTACTTTCATCGTCTACGGTATAGCATTTGCCATTATGGTTATTATCGGTGGAATGTGGATGGTATTTCCTCCGGAAGGATGGAAACCAGCAGGCTACGAGCCTCCAGCTCCATCAGATAGTGGTAAAGCTGCAACTGGTTCAGTGGATTTTACCAGCTCACAAATGCTACGCAAACCTCAGTTCTATTTGATATTTCTCACCTTTGTCTTTAGTGCAGGTGCAGGCTTAATGTCAATTGGATTAATGAAACTTTATCCTATGCAAGCATTACAGGATGCAGGACTTGATGCAGTATCTGCAAGTGCAATCGCTGGTACTGCAATGGCAGTATTCTTTAGTATCGCCAACGGATTGGGAAGAATCCTTTGGGGGTTAATGAGTGATAAACTTGGAAGAAAAACTTCCATCCTCATCATGACAGCCACTCAGGGTATTATTGTAATATTGTTCACTTACATGGCAGGCAACGAATATCTCCTGTATTTAGGTGCAACATTGATTGGGTTTAACTTCGGAGGTAACTTCGCTCTGTTCCCAACAATAACAGCTGACACCTTTGGTGCAAAAAATATTGGACAGAATTATCCTTACGTTTTTCTGGCCTATGGTATTGGTGGAATCCTGGGACCAAACTTCGGGGGTTACTTTGGTGACTTAGGAAATTTTGCTCTTGCGTTTACAATTACCGGAGCATTAGTATTACTTGGTACTGTGCTTACTTTATTTGTGAAGCCGGCTAGTAAATAGAACAATAAAGATACTTTATCACAGGAATAGAAGTAGATCCCTCAGTCGCTTCACTCCTTCGAAATGACACTATCCTTTAAAATAAATGAGGGAAAATGTAAGGGGCTCGCAATTGCGAGCCTTTTTTTTTTAAAAACTACTGTTAATTTATTAACAATAACATTTAGTTTTATATCTTTGCACCGCATTTTGGAAATGACAATCCAAATCATTGTAAGTCACTAAAATACAAATACAAAAAATATCAGAAAATGCCAATCCGATCTCTCGACAAAATCTTCAGACCTCAACGTATCGCTATTGTTGGTGTATCAAGCAATACAAGCAACGTTGGAAATATTGCATTAAAAAACCTTGTCAGCGGTGGGTTTAACGGGGTTGTATATCCTATTAATCCTAAATATGAAGCTGTAATGGGTATCCAATGTTATCCTGATATCAAAAGTCTTCCAAAAGTACCTGACCTGGTAGTGATCTGCACAGGGGCAAAACTTGCGCCCTCAATTATTAATCAGTGTGGAGAAGCAGGAGTACTGGGTATTATTATTATGTCAGCTGGATTTAAAGAAGCTGGCGCAGAAGGTAAAATGCTGGAAGAACAGCTTAAGGCCGAAGTGAATAATTATCCGGGGATGAGAGTAATTGGCCCTAACTGTTTAGGTATTATTGTTCCAGGACATAAAATGAATGTTAGTTTCGCAGCAGCCATGCCCAAGAAAGGTAATGTTGCTTTCATTTCACAATCCGGTGCATTATGTACTTCAGCGCTCGACTGGGCCATTGAGCAAAAAGTTGGTTTTTCATATTTTGTTTCTATTGGTAACACAATGGATGTTGGCTTTGGTGACCTTATCGACTATTTTGGAAAAGATCCTAATACAAAATCAATTGTACTTTATGTTGAGAGTATAGCAAAAGGTCGTGAGTTCATGACAGCAGCCAGGGCTTTTGCGCGTAAAAAACCTATTATTGTTTATAAGGCAGGAAGGTATCCTGAATCAGCAAAAGCAGCAGCTTCACATACAGGTGCTATGGCATCAGAAGACAATGTATACGATGCAGCATTTGAAAGAGCAGGTATGGCAAGAGTTTATGATATTGGAGATATCTTTGATTTTACTGATCTGATTGCAAGAAGAAGCATACCAAAAGGAAGCAAACTTGCTATTGTAACCAATGCAGGTGGCCCTGGTGTAATGGCAACAGATAAATTGATCTCATTAGGTGGAAGCCTGGTTACACTCTCCAATGATACCATGAAGAAACTGGATGAAAACCTTCCTCCATTCTGGTCACATGGTAATCCTGTTGATGTTATCGGAGACGCTACACCACAAAGATTTGCTATAGCAACTGAGATAGTGCTGGGTGACCCTAATGTTGATGCGGTACTGGCCATTCTTACACCTCAGGCAATGACAGATCCTACAGAGACAGCCAACGCACTTGGAAAAATAGCAGAACATACTTCCAAGCCTATTATGGCCGCATGGCTGGGTGGTAAAAGTATGAAAGAGGGAATGAATATCCTCAGTGATAAAAACATTGCTGTATATCAAACACCTGAGCAGGCAATCAGAGCATATATGACCCTGGTTCGTTACTCAAGAAATCTCGAAATCCTCTTTGAAACACCAAAAGATATTCCTATAACATTTGATCTTGACAGGATTAAGCTAAGAGAAGAATTTATCGCAAAATACTTCCAGAAAGATGAGTTTATTTCAGAAGATATTTCCAAGAAATTAATCGATGCTTACGGGATACCAACTACAATTCCGGTTCCTGCACATTCTGCATTGGAAGCTGCTGATGTAGCAAATAAGATTGGATATCCTGTGGTAATTAAAATATTATCTCCTGATATTACACACAAAAGTGATATGGGTGGGGTTGCTCTAAATATCAAAGATGAGAATAGTGTTTGGATCACTTATAAAAATATGACAGAATCCATTAAAGAAAGGATGCCAAAAGCAAGAATAGAGGGTGTTACAGTGCAACCCATGTTTAACTCTAAAGATTCTATAGAACTCATATTAGGTACTAAGAAAGATCCAATATTCGGTACTGTCATGCTTATAGGCATGGGAGGAACCGCTGCTGAAGTTTTCAAAGATAAAACTCTTGGGTTTCCCCCATTGAATGAAAGACTTGCCAGAAGAATGCTGGAAAACCTGAAAATTTATCCTTTGCTCAAAGGTTACAGGGGGTCCAAACCAAAAAATATAGAAAGGCTGATAGAGATTATGATCAGGTTGTCATACCTTGCAGCTGATTATCCTGAGATTGCAGAGCTTGACATTAATCCTTTGATTCTCACGCCAGATGATGCCATAGCTCTTGATGCCAGAATAATAACTGATAAAGAATTGATCAATATAAATATACCGCAATTCTCACATCTTATCCTGCATCCTTATCCTGAAAAATTTGTTTATGAGTCAAAATTAGGTGATGGTACACTAATAAATCTAAGACCAATCAAGCCTGAGGATGAGCCATTGTGGCTGGAACTTCTTGGAAGTTGTTCAAAAGAATCAATCTACTCAAGATTCAGGTATAATTTCCATTTCGATTCACATGATGTTGCAACCCAGTTCTGTTATATTGACTATTCCAGAGAAATTGCTATAGTAGCTGAAATCGAAGAAGAAGGAAAAAGAAAACTGATTGGTGTTGGTAGACTTATCTCAGATCCTGATCATGAGACAGTAGAATATGCAATTCTTATCACCGACGCATGGCAGAAGAAAGAACTGGGAACCATACTTACTAAATACTGTCTTGATATTGCTAAGCAATGGAATCTGAAAAAAATCTTTGCTGAAACTACAAAAGACAATCAGGCAATGGTTTCTGTATTTAAAAAGCTCAAATTTGATATTGTTTACAATGCAGATTCAACAATAAGTGTTTCCAAAGAACTGTAGAAAAAAACTAGTTTATTAGCTATTAAAACTTTTCTTAAAAGGATTGTTCAGCATGAACAATCCTTTTTATATTATCGTTTGTTATCCCCAGCAAAGTCAAGGAACCCCATTCATTTTAGCACAATCTCTTTTCAATTCGCCAAATAAATTCAATTGCAAATCAGTTCGAACATCGAAAATCGAAAATCGACAATCATCCAATTCTATTCTGCTTTATCTATCGCTTCACACAAACTTTTAAAAATATCTTCAATACTACCAATCCCATGAATCATTTTGAGTTTATCCCTATTAGCATAATACTCAAGTAAAGGTTCAGTTTGTTCTTTATAAATATTTAGCCGGTTTATAATCACCTCTTCATTATCATCTTTTCTACCTTCAAGTTCAGCTCTTTTTAACAATCTGGCAATCACCTCATCATCATTAACATCAAGAGCAAGAACAATATTAATATAGTCGTTCATCTCATCCATTACCTCATCCAAATCCCTCGCCTGAGGAATGGTTCTTGGGAAACCATCAAAGATAAAACCATCAACATTCTTAAACTTATTCATTGCACTTTTAAGAATATCTATCAGTAACTCATCCGGAACAAGTTCCCCTTTTTCAATGAGGCCTTTCACTTTTAAACCAAGTTCAGTCTCGTTTTTAATTTCACTCCTGAAAATATCTCCGGTTGATATATGAGCAAGATTATACTTATTAGCTATATGTATTGATTGGGTTCCTTTCCCTGATCCCGGAGGACCAAAAATGATTAAATTTCTCATAGTATTTTATGTGGCTTAAATTAAACAATTCATTAAGAGATTGCCTGGATTTTGTTTTTAGTCCCGAAAGCTTTCGGGACTAAAAACAAATATAATTATTTGATACAAGAATCCATACATAATAATCATTAAATTTGTAGATATAATCGTCATGCGCCATGCATGAGGCATGATGAGAAGAACAGGAAACGAAAATGCACATAATCGCCTCTTAGTAAATGATTTTGCAACAGGATACAATAGCTGATACGATACAATCAAAAATTGACACCACGAATTTCCTGGGAACTAATGTAAAGAGTGAGTTTCAACAACTTCAACTTATTGATCACAACATAGAAAACTGGATCTTTATTCTTATTATTTGCCTGTTAGCCATATTATCATTTGGCTTATTCTTTCACAAAAAGAAATTCGAACTGGTATTGCAGGCTTCAATAATTCAAAGACATACAAATCAACTTATAAGAGAGAGTAATCCACTTTCAGAAAGAATCTCTCTTATCCTTCTTCTGATTTATCTTTTCTCCTTTTCACTTTTTATCTACTACGGATTACTGATATTTACTAATGTAGAAGTAATTTTATCAGGATTACTCCTATATACTGTAATCTTTTCTGTTGTATTCATATCCTGGCTACTAAAAACCATCTTAATTAAAATATCCGGTATCCTCTTTAATACACAACAACAGGCAACTCAACACATAATAAGTAACTTCCTCTTAAATATCAGCACAGGATTAATTTACCTTATCATTGATATCCCGATGATTTATTCTCAGCCCCTCATTATGATATATGTCGGAGTATTACTGATCATTATCACATTTGTTCTTAAAGTTTATAGAGGTTTTCAAATTGGATTGAACTTCACAAAATTTTCTAAATTCCATTTATTTTTATATCTTTGCACCCTCGAAATTTTACCAGTAATTGTTATAGTGAAATTTTGCTATATTTTTTTAGTAGGTATTTAAAGTGAACAGGCAGAATAATAAAGTTTATTAAAATACTCAAACGTGAAGATTAAGAACATACTTGTATCACAACCCAAGCCAGCTGATCTGGAGAAATCCCCTTACAGGGATTTAGTTAAGAAATACAAATTAGACTTTGATTTCCATAAGTTTATAAAAATCCAGGGCGTTTCTGCAAAAGAATTTCGCAAAGAAAGAATCAATATACTTGATTATACTGCAGTAATATTTACAAGCCGTAATGCTGTAGATCATTACTTCAGGATTTGCCAGGAGATGCGTGTTGAAGTACCGGATACTATGAAGTATTTCTGTGTTTCTGAAGCAACAGCATTTTATCTTCAGAAATATGTACAATACAGAAAGAGGAAAATCTTTTATGGAAAACAAAGCTTCGAACAGCTTGTTGAGCTTATAAAAAAGCACAAGGATGAGAAATTTATTCTACCTTGTTCGGAAATTCACAAACAAAGTATTTCTACATTACTAGAGAAAAATAATACAAATTACACAAAAGCAGTTTTATATAAAACCCTGGCCAGTGATCTGTCAAAGATAAAGATTGATAATTACGACATGCTCATCTTCTTTAGTCCTTCAGGAGTAAAATCACTTTTCAAAAATTTCCCTGAATTCAAGCAAAACTCAACCTTAATTGCTGCATTTGGACCAACAACTTCAAAAGCTGTTAAAGAATCAGGACTGAAACTTGATATAGAAGCACCTACAAAAACAGCTCCTTCAATGACAATGGCTATTGATCAATATGTTCAAAAAAAGATTAGGGGAAAATAGAATTCATTATTTAATCCAATTCACTATGGCATTGTATAATGCTATAAAAATCCATGCAGACATTCAAAAAAGACGAAAGACTATTTGGTAAAAAAACTATTACCAGTTTGTTTGATCATGGAGATTCTTTCCTGGAATATCCATTTAAAGTAGTTTGGCTCAATTCGGATGAAAAAAGGAGACTTCCTGCTAAAGTGCTAATAGCTGTATCCAAAAAGAACATAAAGAAAGCTGTAATGCGAAACCGACTTAAGAGAAGGATCAGAGAGGCCTACAGAAAGAATAAAAGTGTTTTTTATGAATTTTTAACACGAAATAATCAACAGTGTAACATAGGACTTATCTATATTAGCAAAGAAGAATTATCATACAATCAAATTGAAGAAAAAATATTAGAAGTCTTAAATCGTTTGATTGATGATAAGTGATAAGCTTAAACTTTTTTGATCCTGCTTTGTCATTATATTAGTTTATATCATATTATTTGCTCTTTTTACTCAAATAACTATATCATGAAAAGAAACCTTGTAATAATATTTACATTCTTTATCCTGCAGTCTTTTTCTTTTGCCGGATTTGGCCAGAAAGACAGCAATTTTGAAATTTCAAAAAACCTTGACATATATACTACTCTTTTTCAGGAATTACATAAAAATTATGTTGACGGAATTAATAGCGGTGAATTAATGCAGACTGGCATTGAAGCAATGCTGGAAGAACTTGACCCTTATACTGTATATATTCCTGAATCCAGGGTTGAAGATTATAAGTTGATTACAACCGGACAATATGGTGGTATCGGATCATTAATACACACGCAGGGAGATTATGTCATTATATCGGAACCCTATGAAAACTACCCAGCACAGAAGAACGGCTTGAAAGCAGGTGATATTATCCTGGAAATAAACGAAAAATCAGCAAAGAATAAGAATTCAAGTGAAGTTAGTGAGATTCTTAAAGGCCAGCCAGGAACAGAAATTATTTTAACTATTGAAAGAAAAGGTGAGAAAAAACCACTCAAATTTGAGATCATCAGAGAAAATATAAAAATTGAAAACATTCCGTATTATGGGATGCTTAATGAAAATATTGGATATATTAAACTTACAGGATTTACTCAAAATGCAGGTAATGAGGTTAGAAGAGGATTGCTTGAACTGAAGAAAAATAATGAATTAAAAGGAGTAATCCTTGACCTCAGAGGCAATGGTGGTGGATTGCTGATGGAAGCCGTGAATATCTCAAATATTTTTGTTGACAAAGGAAAATTGGTTGTAAGTACAAAAGGTAAACTTGCTGAAAAAAACCAGGAACACAAAACAAGGTTTACACCAGTTGATACAGAAATTCCACTTGTTGTTCTTGTTAATAACACTTCAGCATCTGCTTCTGAAATTGTTTCCGGTGCTCTTCAGGATCTTGATCGTGCTGTTGTACTAGGACAAAGAACATTTGGAAAAGGACTGGTACAAAATGTTATCCCTTTAAGCTATAACTCACAGATGAAAGTGACAGTAGCCAAATACTATATCCCTAGTGGAAGATGTATTCAGGCTATCGACTATTCTCATAAAGATGATAATGGTTTCTCTACCAAGATCCCTGATTCTCTGATCAATGAATTTCAAACCGAAAATGGAAGATTGGTTTATGATGGAGGTGGAATTGAACCAGATATTAGCATGGATGCCAGAAAATATAGTGATATTGCATTTAGTCTTTTAACAAAATATCACATTTTTAATTATGCCACAGATTTCTACCTGAATAATCCTGAAATACCACAAGTAGAAGAATTTGAAATCAATGATGAAATTTATAATGAGTTTGTAGCATACCTTAATGATAAAGACTACGATTATATCACACGATCAGAGAAAAAACTTGAAGAACTCAAGAAAGTTGCAATAAAGGAAAATTACTTTGAAGCCATAGAAGAAGAATATAATACCCTGAAAGAGGCTATGATACATGATAAAGAAGCAGATCTTGCAAAACATAAAGATCAGATCAATGACATATTGAGATTAGAGATCATAAGCCGTTACTATTATCAAAAAGGTAAAGTTATCAGTGCACTAAAAAATGATGATGAAGTAGATGAAGCAATCAGGATACTTGAAGATAAAGGATTATATGACTCAATTTTGAATGGCACTTATACCACTGAAAAGGCAAAAGAAAAAAACACAAAGACAAAAACAGGATAGACACTGGTTACTGGTCGCTGATCACTACTCACTAATTCTCTATATTTGTATAAACTAAAATCGATTTGACATGAAGAAATTCACACTGTACTTTTCTATCCTGGCATTCATATTCCTTTCTTTTAAATCAGACAAACCTGCTTATCAAATCTACAATTCAAAAGGCAAAAAAGTAAAATACAAAGAGATAATCAAAAAAGCATCAGAAGCAGACATAATTTTCTTTGGAGAATATCATAACAATCCAATCACCCACTGGCTACAACTCGAGATCACTAAAGATCTGTATGATAAAAATGAAGGTGAGTTAATGCTTGGAGCCGAAATGTTTGAAACAGACAACCAACTCATCCTGGATGAATATATAAATGGAATTATCTCACAAAAAAGTTTTGAAAAAGAAGCCAGATTATGGCCGAATTATCAGACAGATTACAAGCCTTTAGTTGAATTTGCAAAGGAAAATGAATTAGTCTTTGTGGCAAGCAACGTACCCAGAAGGTATGCATCCCTTGTTCATAAAAAAGGATTTGAAGCTCTTGACAGCCTTGACAAACATACCAAATATTTACTCCCTCCCCTACCCATTGACTATGATCCTGAGCTTGGATGCTATAAAAAAATGATGGAAATGATGATGGGCGCACATGCAAATCCAAACCTTCCAAAAGCACAGGCATTAAAGGATGCTACCATGGGTTTCTTTATTTCAGAAAACTACACTGATGGAAGTATTTTCATACATTACAACGGAGCTTTTCATTCTGACAATTACGAAGGAATTATCTGGTATCTAAAAAACTACAACAATTCATTGAATATTCTCACAATAAGCACAGTTGAGCAATCTGATATTGATACTCTGGCAATAGATAATAAGGGAATTGCTGATTTTATTATCTGTGTCCCGGAGAATATGACCAAGACACATTAAAATGATCTCAAAGAGCCTCATCAAGCATATTGTTTCATTGAAACTGGCCAAGTTTCGTGATAAATACAATTGCTTTATTGCTGAGGGACCAAAGCTTGTAGAGGAATTTCTGAGGAGTGCTTTTATCATTGAGAAGCTTGTTTGCACCCAGGAATGGTACGATCAATATACCAATATCGTTGATAAAAACACTGAAGTTGTTCATGTAAATGAAAATGATCTGAAAAAGGTCAGCAATCTTTCAACACCCAATAAAGTACTGGCTGTTATTCAAAAACCTGATCATAAATTATCATTGGAGAAAATTTCAGATGAACTTGTTCTAATCCTTGACGATATCAAAGATCCTGGAAATCTGGGAACCATAATTCGCTTAGCTGATTGGTATGGAATAAATAACATTTATTGCTCGAAAGAAACTGTTGATGTTTACAACCCGAAAGTCATTCGATCAAGCATGGGATCTGTTTGCCGGGTAAAAATCAATTACCTTGATCTCAGCGAATTACTTTCTGAATTAAAAGGTAAATACAAAATATTCGGAAGCGATATGCATGGAAATAATATTTACCAGGAAAAGCTACCGGAGAAAGCTGCTATTATTATTGGTAATGAAGCAAATGGTATTTCTGAAAATATTTTACCCTTTGCAGATAAAAAAATAATGATCCCATCCTTTCGCAAAGGAGCTGAATCCCTTAACGCCTCTGTTGCAACTGCTATCTTAATCTCTGAATTCTTTAGGAATAAGTAGTGATTTCATATAATTAATTCTTACTTTTGTTAGCTGAATAAAACTACCAGTAAATGTTAAAAGTTGCAATCATTACTTTTGTTTTACTTGCCATTGCCATCAGCTTAATAGCTATAAAAATGTTTGTAAAAAAAGGTGGTGAGTTCAAGAAATCATGTTCCACAATAGATCCTGATACAGGTAAAAATATTGGGTGTACTTGTGGGAAGAATGAAGGTGGATCTACTTGTGAGAATAGGTAATTGATTATACGATTACGCGATTATGCGAAGTGAGCTGCATGTGCAAAATCGTTATATAGTACCTTTTAAATCATAAACAAATCGAATATCAAATAATCGATTAATCGCATAATCGTATAATCATTCCCAAACTATCCCTTCAAACCCCTTTGTATACTCCACCAAGTATTTTCCATCTCCTGCATCTGAAATAAAAAGCGCCTCAATCCTATCAAGATCATTAGCAAGATCCATTGCCAATGGCAACCCCATTACCATCATTGCAGTAGCATATGCATCGGCAATGGCACAATCATCAGCAACAACTGTTGCACTTAGCAATGTATGAGTCACAGGATATCCTGTTTTTGGATTAATGGTATGAGAATATTTTATTCCATCTTTAATATAAAACTTTCTGTAGCTACCAGAAGTGGCAACTGCTTTATCATTCAAACGGATCTTTATTTGTGTTTGTCGGCCTTCCATTATATCATCCGTAGGTTTTTCTATGCCTACAATCCATGATTTATTTCCTGGCTTTTTGCCTTTCGCCAGCACTTCTCCTCCAATATCTATGATATAGTTTTCAATTCCATTATTCTCCAGGAAATCTCCGATGATATCCACAGCATATCCCTGTGCAATGGCATTAAAATCAAATTTAATTCGCGGATCTGATTTGATTATTCTTCCATACTGTAGAATTACTTTGGTAAAATCAACAATCTTCTTAAGACTGTCTACCATGGCAGAATCAGGATGCACACCACTTTTAAACCCAAATCCCCAGGCATTAACCAGAGGGCCAATTGTGAAGTCAAAATAACCATCAGACTTTTCAGATACTTCTATCGACATATCAAACAATTTCCTGATCACTTCATCAGCTTCAACTGAAATGTCATTTTCATTTATCCTGGAAATCAATGAAGAAGGCATCCATAATGAAACCGACTGATCAAAATCATATAAAATAGAATCTATCTCAGTCTGAAAATACCTTCCATCCTTATCAAAGTAGGTAACTGTATAAAAGGTACCCTGAGCCTCTCCAATGAAATAAACTTCTTTATATCTGTTACATGAAAAAAAAATAGATAGTAAAAGAAATAGTGACAGTGATTTAAATATACTTTTCATACTAAAATTGTGTCAAAGCACATTCGCGTAATGCGTCACGCGTCACGCGTTACGTTCCTAGCCTCCAAAGTCGTCAAAGGCAATCATCTCCGGTGGCACGCCATAATCATCAAGCATTTTCAGAACGGCATCGTTCATCATGGGTGGTCCGCAGAGGTAATATTCTATTTCTTCGGGTTCTGGATGATTTTTAAGATATTCATCCATGATCACCTGGTGAATAAATCCTGTTGATCCATCCCAGTTATCTTCAGGTACCGGCTCTGAAAGAGCAATATGAAACTCGAAGTTTGGATTTTTCTTTTCTATATCTTTAAATTCATCAACATAAAAAAGTTCCCTTAAAGATCGTCCACCATACCAGAAAGTAGCTTTACGGTCTGACCCTTTGGTTTTATACAGGTCGAAAATATGTGATCTCATAGGGGCCATACCCGCACCACCACCGATAAACATCATTTCCTTTTTTGTATCCTTAATGAAGAATTCACCATAAGGTCCTGATATAGTTACTTTATCACCTGGTTTCCTTGAGAAAATATAGGATGAGCAGATTCCGGGATTAACCTTCATAAATCCGCCGGATTTTCTATCAAATGGAGGAGTGGCAATACGAATATTCAGCATGATAATATTCGATTCTGCAGGATGGTTAGCCATAGAATAAGCACGGTAGATAGGCTCAGAGTTCTTCATTTTCAGATCCCACATCTTGAACTTATCCCATTCATCACGATACTCTTCTTCAATGACCATCTCACTAAAATTCACTTCACACTTAGGTACATCAATCTGTATATAACCACCTGACCTGAAATCAAGCTCCTCACCTTCAGGAAGTTTAACAACGAATTCCTTGATAAATGTAGCTACATTGTGATTTGATACCACTTCACATTCCCATTTCTTAATACCAAATATTTCAGGAGGCACATTGATTTTCATATCCTCACGAACCTTCACCTGGCAACCCAGTCTCCAGTCGTTCATTGCTTCTTTCCTGGTAAAGTATCCCACTTCAGTAGGTAAGATGGTACCACCACCTTCTGTCACCTGGCATTTACACATTGCACAAGTACCACCACCACCGCATGCAGAAGGAAGATAAATTCCCTGAGCTGAGAGGGTGTTTAAAAGTGTTGAACCAGGATCTACTTCCAGTTCCTTTTCTTCATTAATAACAAGCTTAACTTCTCCCTGTGGCATTAACTTCTTTCTTGCATAAAGCAGCATACCTACCAGTATGAAAATAATTAACATGAATACCACTATACTTGTTAAAATTATTGTTCCTATGCTGACAGCTAATAACATCATTCTTTAGATTTTATATCAACATTATAATTTAATACCCATAAACATCATAAACGCAATACCCATTAATCCGGTAATAATAAAAGTAATTCCCAGTCCTCTCAAAGGAGCAGGAACATTAGAATAACGGATCTTTTCACGTATTGCAGCGATACCGACTATTGCAATAAACCAACCCACTCCGGATCCTAAGCCAAAAGAAGTTGCTTCAGCAATACTTTGATATTCTCTTTCCTGCATAAAAAGCGAACCACCCAGGATAGCACAGTTAACAGCGATCAATGGGAGGAAAATTCCAAGTGAACTATATAAAGCAGGGGAGAATTTCTCAATGATCATTTCTACCAATTGCACCATGGATGCAATCACCGCGATGAACATGATAAATGTAAGAAAGCTCAGGTCCACATCTGCGAACTCAGGATTAAGCCAGCTTAAGGCTCCGGGACCAAGCAAATACGCATTGATCAGATAATCAACCGGCACAGTGATACCAAGAACGAAGATCACTGCAATACCCAGTCCGGCACTTGTTTTAACAGTTTTAGAGACAGCAAGATATGAACACATGCCCAGAAAGTAGGCAAATATCATGTTGTCGATAAAAATGGACTTTACGAATATATTAATTAGTTCTTGCATAACGCATTACTATTTTTTCTTTATTAATTTTCTTCAATCAGGTCTTTCATTCTAGTTCTTTGCACCCAGATAATAACTCCAACAGTGATCAGGGCCATAGGAGGAAGTATCATCATACCATTGTTTTCATATCCAATATTATACAGTCCTATTTTTTCCAGGGCTGGGTATCCCCAAAGGGTTCCTGAACCCAGAAGTTCTCTAAAGAAACCTACAACAATTAGTATCCAACCATATCCCCAGGCATTTCCAATACCATCGAGAAATGAAGGCCATGTTTTATTTGTCATGGCAAAGGCCTCAAATCTACCCATGATAATACAGTTGGTTATGATCAGTCCTACAAAAACTGAAAGCTGTTTGCTTACATCATAAGCAAAGGCTTTCAGGAAAAGGTCAACCAGGATCACCAGGGAAGCAATCACCACCAGTTGAACAATAATTCTGATTCTTGGAGCTATCGTTTTTCTTAACACAGAGATCACTACATTTCCAACACCCATAACAAACATTACTGAAAGTGCCAACACAAATGAAGGCTCAAGCTTTGCAGTAACAGCAAGTGCCGAACAAATACCCAATACCTGTATGGTAATTGGGTTCTCCCTACCAAGAGGAGTTGTAATCAGTTTTATGTTTTTTGGAGAAAACAATGGTTCTCTATCCATCTTATCTGAACTCATTATTCTATATTATTTATTTATCAATATTTTCTTTAACGAAGGGCACGTAATTTTCAAGGCAGTTTCTGAGCATGTCAGCAACTGCATTACATGTAATGGTACCGCCGGATATTGCATCAACACCATGTATTCTTGCGGCTGCCGGTAAAACAGAAACCCCACCTTTTACAATATCAATGGAAGTAAATTTACCATCATCAGTAAAAATCGTTTTCCCTATGAACTGGTCACCAAATTCTGATTGAGATATTTCAGCTCCCAGTCCTGGTGTTTCCTTATCGTTCCCAAAGCTGGCACCAACAATTTTATTAAAATCAACACCAAAAGCAATGTTGCCATAAATAGGCCCCCACAATCCTTTACCAAGTAAAGGGACTATATAAAGCATTTGTCCATTAATATCAGCTTTATATAATGGTATATCAAAAGCTTCTCCCTGATTCTTCTTATGGAGTTGCTTTTTAATATTAACATCAAAAGCTCTTTTATCACCTTTTTCAAACTCTTTACCTTTATATATACTGATGATCTCTCCTTCAGGGTTTATTACAAGTTCTTCTGTAATATATTTATCATACAGACTAATTGCATCCTCAGCTGTGGTTTTGATTTCAGCGGCTGACAGGATTCCTTGCATCTTTGCAATGGCAATATTTCTATCCTGATAAGGTTTCAGTAGCATAGCTGCTGTCGACAATAGTGCAGCAACTATGATTACCATTACTGATGAATAAATGAATATATACCTGTTACTAAACATTTCTTACAATTTTCAACATTAATTATTGAGATTCTACCTGAACTTTATCCCATCTCTTTTTTCTAAACTTAATATTTGCCTGGATGACATAATGATCGATCAGTGGGGCAAATACATTCATAAAGAGTATGGCCAGCATAACACCTTCCGGGTATGCCGGATTAATTACCCTGACGAGTATAGCAAAAAAGCCTATGAGGAAACCATATATCCATTGGCCTTTTATTGTTTGTGTCGCAGATACCGGATCGGTAGCCATAAATACTGCTCCAAATGCAAATCCACCCATTATCAGGTGCTGCCATGGTGGAATTTCCATATAAGCATTAACAGCAAAGATGTTAAAGATATAACCCATGACTAATCCACCTACGGTCATGGAAAGCATAATACGCCAGCTTCCAATTCCTGTGGATATCAATATTAAGGCACCTATCAGGATTGCTATTACTGAAGTTTCTCCTATTGATCCGGGAATAAAACCAAGAAACATGTCCATATTGCTCGGAACTTTATCCATCTGGTCAATCATTGCATTTCCCATGGGTGTTGCACCAGAAAAAGCATCGGCTTTTTCAGCGATCCAAACAGCATCTCCTGATATTTGTTTAGGATAAGCGAAAAACAGGAAGGCACGGGCCGTAAGTGCCGGGTTGAGAATGTTCATTCCTGTACCACCGAAAACTTCCTTACCGAATATAACTGCAAAGGCAGTAGCAACTGCTACCATCCAGAGTGGTACATCGGGAGGCATCACCAGTGGGATCAGCATTCCTGAAACAAGAAATCCTTCATTAACTTCATGGTTCCTGACCTGGGCAAAAATAAATTCAATTCCAAGTCCAACCACATAAGACACCACAATAATAGGGAATACTTTTAGCAGTCCGAACCAGAAGTTCTCCCAAATAGTAGCACTTTCACCTATTGACAGGTTGTGCTGATAACCCACATTCCACATTCCGAAAAGCAAAGCAGGGATCAAAGCAATAACAACTACCGACATAGTTCTTTTCAGGTCGATAGCATCTCTGATATGGCTGCCTTTAAAAGTTACTTTATCAGGAACAAAAAGGAATGTTTCAAAGGCCTCAAAGGTCGACTGTAGTTTTGCAAACTTGCCTCCCTTTTCAAATTGTGGCTTGATTTTGTCGATATATCTCCTTAATCCATTCATCTTTGAAACAGTATATTAAAATCTTTACATCATTTCTTTTCTCATAAGATCCAGTCCATGTCTTACAATTGATTGAATCTCGGTTTTTGAAGTATCGATGAATTCGCATAAAGCAAAATCTTCTTCTTCAACTTCATAAATACCCAGGTTTTCCATCAGGTCAATATCTTCTATCATAATCGCCTTGATGAGTTGCATTGGATAAATATTAAATGGAAATACCTTTTCGAACTGACCCGTCATTACAAATGCCCTCTCCCCCCCATTGAGATTAGTATCCAGAGCATATTTCTTCCGAGGTGTAATAAATGAGGGAAATGTTTTGGAAAAACTCAACTTCTTTAATCCTGGCAACGCCCATCCAAAGAATTCGAAATGGTCACCTTCAGGAATCACAGTAAGCTGCGAATCATAAAATCCAAGATATCCTTTCTTCTCGATTTTGCTACCGGTAAGAACATTACCACTTATAAATCTTAAATGGCCTTCCTTAACATTATCCTTAAGCATGGATTCAATATATGCACCTATTTTTGTTTTCACATAATATGTGTTATTTACTCCGGAGCCTGTCAATGCAATTATCCTGGAAGGATCAAATTTACCAGTGCTGAATAACTTTCCAATAGTGATCACTTCCTGCATTCTTAAGTACCACACAATCTCTCCTTTGTTCAAGGGAGATATTTTGTTGATCTGGGTTCCAACATTTCCTGCAGGATGTGGTCCTGAAAATTTGTATACACTTACATTTTTGAAATTGCTAAATGCATCAGCATACTCCTTATTATCTTTTATGGAAAGAATGACATCTCCGGGAGTAAGCTTCTTCAAAACCTCAAGTCCTTTTTGAAAGTCCGCTTCCTGTCCTTTCAATATATATGTATAATCAGGAGCGAGAGGACTGGTATCGAATGCTGTAACAAAAATTGCTTTAGGCTTGTCATCAGGATAGGCGGTGATACCATAAGGGCGTTGTTTTATCAGTGGCATGGCACCACTTTTCATCAGTAATTCGACGATCTCTTCTCTATTCATAGAATTAAGATCAGGAGTACCAAAATCTACGAATTCTTCTTTATTATCGGCGGTGATAACGATTTCCTGGATAAGCCTTTTGGCACCTCTGCGGATCTCTTTTATAGTTCCGCTTACCGGAGAAGTAAAATGAATATTGTCCCTGTATTTGTCGTAAAACAACTGGGTACCCGCTTTCACTTTATCACTTTCTGCAACAAGAAGTTTTGGGAAAACACCAACAAAATCGGTAGGTTTGATCGCGTAAGTTTCTGGTTTGATCTCCTGAGACTTTAACTCAGCTTCACCCTGTAATCTGATGTCAAAACCTTTTTTGACTCTAATACTTTCAGGCATAATTGTATTATATCTATATAATTAAGGAAGTTGCAAGTATACAAAATATTCATGCAACTTTTACGTTTTTTCAAGCGTCGAAATTAGTTTTTATTATAATAAGGTAATACAAATATCCTTATATTACACGTCAGAAAAATAACAAGTATATATCATGAAAAAAAATGTTTTAGTGATTTTGTTAGTATTTAACAGCCTTGTTCTTATTTCTCAGGATGATAATTATTACTCCCAAAACTACATTAGAAATCAGGATTACATATATCATGATAATATTAATACTGTTCAACTTCATAAAGATGGATGGGAGATGTCTCCACCTATAGTTCAATTAGATACCGATGAAAAACTATATCTATGTTTCGATGACCTTGATGCAGATATAAAGAATTACAAGATGACTCTTATCCATTGCAATGCTAATTGGGAGCCTTCCGATATGGATCAATCGGAGTATCTTTCCAGCTTTACCGATGATGATATCAATGAAAACGAATTCTCGTTTAATACCACTAAAGCTTTTACCTATTATTATGCCACACTTCCTTCTGATTACCTGGAATTTAACAAATCAGGAAATTATATTTTAAGGGTATTTGAAGAAGAAGACCTGGATGAGAATGTTGCTTTTACCAGGAGATTTATGGTAATGGATCCAAAGGTTTCAATTAACGGAAAAGTTGGTTATCCGACAAATGTTAGTGAAAGAGATACCAAGCAAGGTATTGATTTTGTAATTGATAAGGCTAATTATTATATAGCTGACCCATTTCGTGACCTGAAAGTGATGATCAGGCAAAACGGAAGGTGGGATAATATGATCACTGATATCAAACCACGACTTATAAGTGGCAACGAATTGGACTATCGATATATTAAAGAAAATGTTTTTGATGGAGGAAATGAGTTCAGGGATTTCAATATTAAAAGTATGAAATATAATTCTGAGAGGGTGCGCCATATAGAATATGATATCGATGGGTACAATGTTTACCTCTGGCCTGATAAGAAAAGGGTTTTTAAACCCTACGTTTTTGATAATGATATCAATGGCAAATATGTTATCGAATCAGAAAACAGCCACAATAACCAAACGGAAAGTGATTATGTTTTTGTACACTTTTCCCTTCCCAACGATGTCCCGCTTGTAAACGGAAACTTATATGTAATTGGAGGCCTTACCGACTGGCAATTCACTGAAGAAGGAAAGATGAAATACGATTATGAGGAGCATGTTTACTATACTACTCTTTATCTAAAACAGGGGTATTATAATTATATGTACGTATTCCTGGAAGATGGATATACAGCTGGAGATATGAGTTATATAGAAGGTAATCATTTCGAGACCGAGAATAATTATACCATTTATGTATATCATCGGGAGGAAGGAACCCGATACGATCAGCTGATTGGGGTATACTTTCTAAATTCTCTAATAAAATAATTGTCACCTGCCTGCCGGCAGGCAGGATTGTCAACTGTCAATTTTTAATTTTAATATTTCCCTGCGCCCCTGCACCTCTGCGGTTTTTTCTACTTTGCGCGCCTTTGCGGTTAAGTCTTAATATTCTATTCGTATCTTAACGATTCAATCGGATCAAGTTTCGCTGCTTTATTTGCAGGAATAATTCCTGAAATCAATGCCACTGCAAGGCATAAAAATACACCTAAAGCAATCCATGCCCATGGCATAATAAAAGCACTATCAATTACCAGTGAAAGCACATTTCCCACCAGTATTCCAAAGACAATTCCAACCAAACCCCCGATCTGAGCAATTACGATTGCCTCTACAAGGAACTGATTCCTGATGATCTTGCTGTTGGCACCAATAGCTTTCCTGATACCAATTTCGCGAGTTCTCTCGGTAACAGAAACAAGCATAATATTCATCAGTCCGATGGCAGCACCTGCAAGAGTTATAAGTCCAATAAATGTGGCTCCAAGCCGTATGTATTTCAGAAAATCGAATAACATTTCAGCTATGTTATCACTTTTTACCATGCTAAAAGTATCTTCTTCTCCGATAGGTACATCTCTTATTATCCTTAATAAACCTGTAGCCTCGCCAATTGCGGCATCAATCTGCTGTGGGTTTTCTGCCATCACATTAATGGAATAATTCATATTAGGGCGAGGGAAATATTGTCGTACATTGGATATCGGAACTATACACTGCCTGTCTCCTGAAAAGCCCACACTGGATCCTTTCTCTTTAGTTACTCCAATTATACGGTACTTACCCGGCCCTATTGAAATGACTTTCCCTATGGGGTCAACATTCTTTTCGAAAAGTCTGGAAGCGATCTGACTACCAATAATAACAACATGATTCCCGTTTTTAATTTCAGTGGGGGAAAAAGTTCTTCCTTTTGCCAGCTCAAATCCAGCAGTCATCAGATAATCTTCATTAGAACCAATAACGCCAACGTTGGGGTCTGTCTTTTCACTTTCGAACTTACAGGTAGCAATACCTGTTCCCCATATATATGGCGAAACAAAAGCCGGGAACTCATATCTTTTCTTAAATTCCATGGCTTCATCGTAAGTGATAGGTCGGAAATACTTTGGTCTTGTGCTTTCCCCACCTATATGAATACGTAATGTACGATTACGAATAGTGAAAGTATTTGCCCCCATCATAGCGAAATTCTTATTCATATAATACTTCATTGAATCAATAGCAGTGAGAATACCAACAAGAGCCATTATACCGAAGGCAATAATGAGAACGGTTAGTATGGTACGTAGAAGATGGCTTCGAATTGATTCGAGGGATATGCGGATGTTTTCTACTAAGAGATTCTTCATGGAATTTGTATTACTATAACAAAGATAAATAGAAAAGATGAAGGACAAAGAATTAGTTCAAAGAGTTCATAAAATTCATAAAGTTCATAAAGTGGGTGGGTTGCACACAACCTTCTGAGTTCTTTATTCGTTATTCGTTACTCGTTATTCATCATTAGTATCTTCTTTTCTTCACAGTCAATGCCAGCTTCACAACCAATGACAATCTATTGATCTCTAATCTCGGATACTTTATCTCAGTAGAACCAAAGCTTTTATAAAACCTTGCAAGCCTGGAATCATTTGAACCGTCAAAATCAAAGGTAAGATGTGTATTTGCATGCTCTTCGATGAATTTATCGATCAGGAAAAACATAGCCCGGTTTTCACGTCCGTATTCGCTAAGACCGGAGAAGATGAATGTGGATTTCTTTTCATTGGTGATAAAAACAGCACCGGCACATAATTCGTTCATTGGAGAATAAACACCGTATAGCTCCGCTCGCCCTTTATGAATACATGAATAGATCAAGCGCAAAAGTATGCTGTAATCATCATCCGTAAGATTGCTGAATTCCCTTCCTTTATTATTTCTGAAGAGCTTTACAATTTCATCAGGCTTAACATTTTTCATTAAGGACAATCTTGATTTTCTTGCTTTCTTAACATTTCTCCTGGTGTTTTCAGAGTAATTTTTAAACAGGAAATCATAATCCTTGATAAGATCCAGTTCATGATTTATCTGAGGAACTATCTTATTATTAAACTCATCACTATTATTGAGAGTATTGAGATTCAGCTCAATAAGTCTGTACTTTTCCGGAATAGCTTTTATGAATGAATCAACAGTAGTGGGATTGATCTTGCTTTTGGAAAATAATCCTAATTGTTGAGTAAAATAAGGCTGAGCAATATAATTTATACCATATTTTTTCTTTACAGGAAGGGGGAATACCCTTTCGTAATCGTTCTCTATCAATGCATCCCATTCAGGACTTACAATATCAAGGTACCAGGAATAAGCATAGATCATCCCGTTAAATGCTTCTCTTATGCATTTATCCCATTTCGTTTTATCAATCTCGTTATGTAGATAATACCTTATCATTTAATGCATTCATTAATAGTTTCTACAAAGGTATTGTGCTTTTCAATATTATCTGAGAGGTCATAATTATGCCATATCCCTGTGAGTGTTCCTCTAACTTCCTTAGTATTGCTAATGACAGTTTTAACGGTCTGTATATAATCATCTGCCTTCACATTCATATGATCCATAACAGCCGTATCCATAAATTCAAAAGGATGAATGATCAGGTCTCTGGCAACATTCTCCTTCAGGTCGAAGAAAGGATACGGAGTACAAACTCCTGCCCTGAATCCAATATTATCAGCATAGCCCATTGAATAATCATGCCTTATTCCTGCATCTATCAAACAATTATAGGTTTCAGGAAACCTCATCCTGAGAAAATGCTGACGGCTCTTTATCACCTCTCTTCCAGCTATATCTTCAAGTCTCTTCTTTTCCTTACTAATCTTTTCAGTATTATTAAAACTTCCGTAAGAGGGATGCAACCCTATTTCGGCATAATCCGATAAATTCCTGATCAACTTCCTGAACTTTGAATTGCGATACGATACATTCTTATCATACTTCCCATAATCTCCTATAAGTATAAAGAATATTCCTTTGAGCTTATATTTTTCCAGGATTTCCATGATGAAGCCAAAATTATCATAGGGATCTTTTTGCTTGCTAAGGTTAACAGCCAGTCTTTGATTTATGGTATTAATATCAGCTTTTACCATCAGTTTAAGTAAGGCTGCCACAGCTCTTGTCACACCCTTTCCTGTATGAGCATATGCAATATCAATGTCGAAAGTTGGTTGAAATGAATAAGTTGTGAATGACTTAATATCACTTTCAAATTTCTCGTTGATATGTTTCAGTAATTCTTCAGCAATAATATTCACAAGTGGTAATTGCAAGTAATCATTTCGATAAGCATGACTATTTATATGTCTGAATCTTCCATGTTGATCAAATTCTTCACAGAAATATTCTTCATAACGCGATAAAAGAAAAAATGCCTGAGCAAATGGATCGAAAGGGATTGAGGCTTCCTGGCTTGTTTTAAAAAAGACAGGCATGTCATTCCAGTTAAAAAGATCAGGATCAAGTCTTTTAATATCATCATTCCAAAGATCATTAAAGGGAGAAATATTGATGGCATGAGGTATTATTTCATTCGAATAATTGATCTTTGCCTTTTTTAATCTCCTGAACTCATCTATATCCTGAATGATTTGATATTCAACTCCCAAAATGTGTTTAAAGATCACATCGAAGGTATAATTGATACGGGGGCTGGATATTATATTATAAATGTGAAGCATGTTCAATCTTGTCCCTTGTAGTCCTGTATACTCTCAAATCACTCAACAGTTTCTTAATTTCTTCTTTTAAATAAAACTTCAGGCTGAAAGATGCAATATTTCGTGCCCTGTTGTTTCTAATATCGTCAGTGATGATATTGGTTGCAAAAGCTGCATCAACAATTGTAAAGTTCACTCCGTTGATATAAGCAGATATATTTTTTTTTGATTCCATAAGTTGTTGGATCCTTTCCAGCTTCATATCCCAACCAGCCTTTTTATTATAAAATAGAAACTCCTTTTGTCCACTAATATTATCTGAATCAGTATATTGAATCTTTAACTTCTTATATTTTCTATACTTTACTTTCTCGCTTTCTTCAATAAAATGGGTATAGGTAAAAGCATCACTTATTCTTGTTCCTGCAAAGATCAGTTTTGCATTAAGCTTATGCATCAAAGCAAAGGGAGAGTCATTTCCGAAAGAACTCATATTCCTCAACAAAGCAAATTCCATAGCATGCTTGCCCCAAACCATAAAGGAATGCAAAGGATTATATGTTCTGATGAAATCCTTTCTGTTAAAGGCCACCAATGCAAGAGCACCTGTTGCAGGAGGAGTGGAATTTACTGAAAAACCATCCTTATTGCGAAAGTTAAAATTATATGCAGGAATAAGAATACTACCATTGTTTCCAACTTTACGCTGAAAACTATCCAGGAATTTGTCCGCATCAAACTGCCCTTCTTTCCGTCCTGCCTGTATTGCAATTCGTGTAATATCAGAGGCGATGACAATAATATCACCTTCTGTAATATCCAGATGATCTACAATTTTTTGATAAGGAATATATTCTTTGATGGGATTCATAGTTTATTTTTCACCTATGAATTTACGCATTTGCAATAATTCTGTTGAATAGTTCATCTTTTCCCAGAATTCAATTGCACCCGTATTATTAAACAATACCTGTAACTCAATAGAATGAACCTTCATTGCCTTAAACCATTCCTCCAGCCTATTTACCATCTGTCGGGCAAGTTGTCCTCCCCTGTGTTCTTTCAAAACAAAAACATGATTGATAATACCAATCTTTTTACTTCCAATGTAATCATTGGTTATGGCCAGAGATCCTGATGCAAACCCAACAGGAATGGAATCATAAAAGACCATATAGAGTTTTGTAAATCTATCCAGGGTATTCTTAAGGGATTTAAGCCATTTTACAACACCGTCATCAGCAAGATCTAGCATTAATCCACTATCTCTCATTTCAATGTACATCTCAATGAAGAGAATGGCCAGTTCCTTTTCCAGTTCAGGAGGGAGTTGATCAATATTTCGGATTTGAAGATCATCCATTGGCAAAGAGCTCAATTATTTTTTTTACTGTAGTGAAATTCTCGTCTTCAAGAACACTCTCAAAATCTATTTCAATATCAAAGGCTTTTTCCATTTCACCTATAAAATTAACAAAAGCCATAGAATCCATCAACCCACTCTTTACAATATCGAAATCCCCTCTGAGTTCACTATTTTGAATACCAAACATACTCAAGCGATTGCTGAGCAGTTCAAGCATTTTATCCCGCACATCATTTTTAACCATTGTATAATTCTGAAAGTTTCTTTCTGTCAACTTTCTTATTATCATTTACAGGAAACTCCGAAATGGTAATGATCTTTGATGGCATCATATACCAGGGCAGTTGATTCCTGCATATTTGAAATACTTTTTCCTGGTCTATGCCCCTATCCGGTCCGGTAACATATGTCACAAGTTCTGTCACAATACCATCCTCATCTTTTACAGGGATTACCACAACATCTTTAGCTATAATATCTTTTAAAACATCCTCAATTTCCAGCACATTCACCCTGAAACCACTGATCTTAACTTCATAATCCTGTCGACCCATAAAGAAAAGGTCTCCATCTTTATCCTCTTCAATTACATCTCCTGTATTATACCAGTCTTTTCCATCCTGTGTAAAGAAACAATCATTATCATTTCCGGAATCGAAATAAGCTTTAACAACCTGATCACCACTTATGCATAGAAATCCATATTTTTCAAGAGGATCATCTTTTCTGAAAAGCATATAATCCTGGTCATCAAAAACCTTTCCGATTGATGCAATTCCGTTCTTAGACTTGTCCTGATCCAGGATTGGATTCCATTCATAAGCCGTAACAGCGATGGTTGTTTCGGTAGGACCATAAAGATTGAAGATTTTAGATGAAGGAACGGCTTTTTTCCATTCAACAATTTGATCCACTTTTAAAGGCTCACCGCAGAACAAGCTATATCTTATTGAAGGGAAAGCCCTGGTCTCAAGCATCCTCATTTTTGAAAGCAAATTAATCTGTGATGGAACAGAGAACCAAACACTGATCTCCTTTTCTTTCATATATTTGGCCACTTTCAATGAATTCTCATCTTCAGGAATGCACAAGCAAGCACCACAGAGCCAGCATGCAAAAAGATCATGAACGCTGAGGTCGAAGGTAAGGTCGAATAGTTGGGAGAATTTATCATCCTTGTTAAAATCGAATCGTTGATAAACATTATTCAGGTATGCAATTACGTTTTTGTTGGAAACCGGAACACCTTTTGGGTTACCAGTTGTTCCTGATGTAAATAGCAAATAGGCAATATCTTCTTCTGATGATTTTATTTCAGGAAGTTTATCATTATCTCCCGGAATATAAAGTGTAAAAACATCATTATCCACTTCATGTTCCACAGCAGACTGATCAGACACTATCAGGTTAATATCTAAGCCCGATTGTCCAAAACAACCCATGATCTCAGGAATATCATCAGGGTCAGCAATGAGGGTATTACAACTGGTATGTGAAAGTATCTTTACATTCCTGCTTTCCGGGAATTTCGGATTTAATGGCATATATCCTTTTGAGGCCATTAAGGCAGATAATACACCTATGTAAGTCCCTGGTTTCTTAGATGCCCAGACAGCAATGGTATCTCCTTGTATATCATCAATATCAATGATGAGGTTTGCTACTGCGGAGGTCTTATTTAATAGTTCCTTGTACGAAAATTGTTGTTCTTTGCAATCAAGTGCAATATCATCTTCCGATTTTCTCGCTTGCTCAATAAAGTTTTGAATCAGGATTTTGTGTTCCAGTGAATTTTCCACCATTAATCTAATTTTTCTTTATATTTCTATAATATAATAATGCGTCGGCAAAGAATTTCGTAGCCCAATTCGGGAAAGCAAATGGTTCGTATTTACCCCAGACAGGGAATGATCCATTAATTGCTCCCCTTGTATTCTGATCTTCCTTAATACCTCTCTTCTGCAAATATAAGAGTTGTTTTAGAAGTTTCTCGGCTCCAGCTAAAAATTCCGGATCTTTTTTATGATCATATATTTTCATCCATACTAAACTCATCTGAGCTAATCCAGTAAGAATTGGAAATTCTGAGCCATTCCAGTTTTCGTCATAGCGTCCATGAAGTATACCATTATCATTCAGGATTTTCAGCAATATTTTTGCAGGATTAATAGCAGCATTGATATATTCATCACTTTTAAGGATCAAACCTGAATCCAATATTCCATCTATGGTGTAAGCTATAGTATGCAGGATGGGCCTGTTGTTATGCTTAATTGTATTATCACAATTCCTGAACCAGCCATTATCCAATTGCTGGGTATTAATTATCCAGTCGAGGTTTTTACATGCTGTATCACTATAATTCTTATTTCCCAGGAGGATTCCCAGATCAATTAGCGGTGCATCAACAAAGCTGTCATAAACCCTTGCCTGCTTCATCAAAGCATGATCCCTCCAGTAGCCCTCGCTATGCTGTATATCACAAAGCCAATCTGCTGCTTTTATACCCGAATCAATGTATTTCTGATGAGAAGTTTGCTTATAGGCTGATATCATACCCCTGATAATCTGTCCTGTGTTAAAGACTATTTCCGGACAGTTATCTGCTATCCTTCCTCCCTGCCAGCCACCTGACTCCTTTTGAATATTTATCAGCCAGTCTGCAGCTTTTAATGCAGCAGAATTAATAGTTTCATCCCTGGAATAATTAAGTAAGCTTGGAATAATATATCCTGTAGTTTCTGGATAGGATGATGACCAGCCATTATACAAATGGAAGGATCCCATTCCATTATCATCAGAGTTAGATTGAGATGTGAGCAGCCAGGTAACAGCTTCCTTTAAAGAATCCTCAATGCCCACTTCTGTCAACTCTACTCCGGCAATAAATCTCTTCTTGTGGAAAATAGTAAGCAGATACTAGATTCCAGTGACCGGATTCCAGCATCCA
>CAZDWF010000034.1:0-29455 GCA_964508895.1 uncultured Bacteroidales bacterium | reverse complement strand
CGGGGAAAAATTGAAGATTTCTAATTTTTGATGTTACGATCTTGGGTGAAATTCCAGGATGTTGCTTCTAAGATAATTCCTGTCGAGATGGGTGTAAATTTCCGTTGTGATAATCGATTCATGTCCTAACATTTCCTGAACAGCCCTCAGGTCGGCACCGCGTTCTACAAGGTGTGTGGCAAAGGAATGCCTGAATGTATGCGGCGAGATCTTCTTACGAATGCCTGCTTTTTCACTAAGGTTTTTTATAATTATGAATATCATATTCCGGCTAAGCCGTTTACCTCTGTTATTAAGGAAAACAATATCTTCCTCACCTTTCTGTATTTGCTGATGAGTACGGTATTCCTCTTTGTAATATGTAATAAACTTTATTGCTTCTTTGCCTATAGGAACTAATCTTTCCTTATCACCCTTGCCTGTTATTTTAATAAATCCACTCTTGAAAAAGAGATTTGATATCTGTAGGTTAACCAGTTCGCTAACACGCAATCCGCAACTGTAAAGAGTTTCCAGGATGGCTTTATTGCGGTGCCCTTCAGTACTGGAAAGATCGATGGCTGCAATAATTCTGTCGATCTCTTCCAGAGATAATGTATCTGGCAGTGTACGAGTAAATTTTGGAGCTTCGAGGAGTTCAGCAGGATTTTTTGCTACAATATTCTCAAGCAACAAATACTTGAAAAAACTCTTTAATCCTGAAATGATCCTCGCCTGTGATTTGGCATTCAAGCCCAGTTCATTGATGTATTTTACAAATTCTTTCAGATCATCCAAAGATAAATCCTGAGGAGCTTTATCAATACTTCTCGCCTCCAGGAATTCAATAAGATGCCCGACATCACGCAGATAAGCCTCTACGGAGTTAGGGGAGAGGGATCTCTCTATGGAGAGATAGCTGCGGAAACCATTTGTATATTGCTGCCAGTTCACCGTTTAAAATTAATAATAAAATCAAGATACAAGATACAAGATACAAGATAAGAAGATACTAGATAGGAAGATGCAAGATTTTGTAAAGCATAGCTTTGTTATTATTAAAACAACTATTTATCAGAATAACTAAATTGAGCAACATCTTCTTATCTATGATCTATGATCTAGGATCTAGGATCTAGGATCTAGGATCTAGGATCTAGGATCTTAAAAGCAACAATCTTTCTTCAAAAGATAAATTATTTCAGAACTAAGTTGTTTATTTAAAAAAAACACTGTATTTTTGCGCTCCGAAATTAAAGAGGTTTAAAGACATGGCCAGAAAACAGAAAGATCAAAGAATACAGGTTATCCTGGAGTGTACCGAACACAAAAACAGTGGACAACCCGGAACATCCAGGTATATTACTACTAAGAATAAAAAGAATTCTCCGGATAGGTTAGAGATTAAGAAATACAATCCTATCCTCAAGAAAATGACAGTTCATAAAGAAATTAAATAATATTTGTTATGGCAAAGAAAGTTGTTGCATCACTACAGTCTTCAGGCAAAGATTTTGCTAAAGTTATCAGGATGGTGAAATCACCAAAAACTAATGCATACGTATTTAAAGAAGATATCATCCCTAACGATCAGGTTAAAGACTTTTTAGCGAAGAAATAAGAGATAGGTATTATAAACAGGTATAAGAAGCTTTTTCCTTACAGGGGAAGAAGCTTTTTTTATAATATTAATGAGCATGGGCGTTTTTTCAAGATTTTCAAAAGATAAAAAAGAAGACCTTAACAAAGGACTCGATAAAACCAAGCAAAGTGTATTTTCAAAACTTTCAAAGGCGGTAATAGGAAAGTCAAAAGTTGATGCTGAGGTCCTCGATAATCTCGAGGAAGTGCTTATCACTTCTGATGTGGGCGTTAGCACTACTATCAAGATCATTGAAAGAATAGAGGAAAGGGTTGCTAAAGATAAATACCTTGGAACTGCAGAGCTGAACAACATTCTTAAAGAAGAGATAGTAGAGCTTTTGCTTGAAAATAATACTGAAGATTATAAAGAATTTTCCATTCCTGAAATGAACTATCCCTATGTTATCATGGTAGTTGGTGTTAATGGAGTCGGAAAAACTACAACCATTGGCAAGCTGGCCTATCATTTCAAAAAATCCGGAAAGAGTGTTTTACTGGGTGCAGCGGACACCTTCAGGGCAGCTGCTGTCGACCAGTTAACAATATGGTCGGAAAGGGTTGGGGTACCCATCGTTTCCAAAGGTATGAATGCGGATCCGGCTGCTGTTGCATTCGAAACAATGGAAGAAGCATTGAGACAAAATGCCGATGTGGTTATTATTGATACTGCAGGCAGATTACATAACAAGGTTAACCTTATGAATGAACTTTCAAAGATCAAAAGGGTTATGCAGAAAGTTATACCTGAAGCTCCTCATGAAATATTGCTTATCCTTGATGCTTCCACCGGACAAAATGCTATTGAACAGGCAAAGCAGTTCACTGCAGCAACAGAGGTGAATGCTCTGGCCCTTACAAAACTTGATGGTACAGCTAAAGGAGGTGTCGCTATTGGTATTTCCGATCAGTTTAAAATTCCTGTAAAATATATTGGCATAGGAGAAAAAATGGAACACCTGCAGGTGTTTAATCGATATGAATTCGTCGACTCACTCTTCAAGCAATAAGCTTAGCATAAACCTCATTACCCTGGGTTGTTCAAAGAACCTGGTGGATTCTGAGCACCTGATGGCCCAGCTGAAAACCGGTGGATTTCAGTTATACCACGATTCCGATAAGCAAACGGATTTTGTTATTATCAATACCTGTGGCTTTATTCATGATGCGAAACAGGAATCCATTGATACCATCCTTGATTATGTGAAACTCAAAGAAGCAGGCAAACTTATATCACTTGTTGTTATGGGCTGTTTGTCTGAACGTTATAAAGAAGACCTTAAAAGGGAAATTCCTGAAGTAGATGCCTTTTTTGGTGTGAATGATTTTCAGGAAATTCTGAAATTTTTCAAAACCTCATTTCATGCTGAGCTCAGACCGGCAAGGCTAAACACTACCAATCATTATGCTTATCTGAAGATCGCAGAAGGCTGCAACAGAACATGTTCTTTCTGTGCCATACCCATGATAAGGGGAATGCATATTAGCAGAAACATTCCTTCATTGATAAGCGAAAGCAAGGAGCTTGTTGATAATGGCACCAAAGAGTTATTATTGATATCGCAGGATTTGAACTTTTACGGACTGGATCTTGGCAATAAACAACTATTGGTTGATTTGATCCGCAAATTGATCCGTATCCATGGTTTGGATTGGATACGCTTGCATTATCTGTACCCAAACAATCTTCCTGAAGACATCCTGGATATTATGGCAGAAGAAGACAAAGTATGCAACTACCTCGATATCCCTTTTCAGCATGTCAGTGATAACATCCTGGAAAAAATGAAAAGGAATTTTACTAAAAGGCAGACTTATGAACTGATTGACAGGATCAGGACAAAAGTGCCTGGCATTGCTTTGCGCACATCATTAATGGTAGGATTTCCTGGTGAAACAGAAAAGGATTTTCAGGAATTAGTTGATTTTGTTAAAGCTGCACGTTTTGAACGTATGGGTGTTTTTACCTATTCACACGAAGAAGATACAAGTGCTTTTGTTCTAAAGGATGATATTCCAGAAGAAGTAAAAATTCGCAGGATGGAAGAGCTTATGGGAGTCCAGCAGCAGATATCCACTGGGTTTAATAATAGCCTTGTAGGAAAAACCTTAAAAGTTATTATAGACCGCAAGGAAGGTGATTTCTATATTGGCCGAACTGAATACGACTCACCTGAGGTTGATAATGAGGTGCTTATCGAAAATACTGCGCCATTAAACATAGGTGAATTCTATGATATCAGAATAGGATCTGCCGAGGAGTTTGATTTATTTGGTACTGCTAAAATATAATTTTTTGCACCATAGCCCCTCCCTGCTTGTAGGGAGGGGTTGGGGTGGGTAACAAAAATCCCAGATATTAATTGATAAACTCCTCTATACTTTATAACTTTGAAACAAACTAAAACTTACTGATTATGTTGAAATACATTACATTTATCATTCTGACAACTGTAGCTTTAACAGCTACAAACACTTTTTCACAAACATTTTCAATTACAGATACAGGTGATACAATTAATGTTACCGATGAAAACAGCTTAAGGCAAGGCTATTGGGAAGAAAAGGAAAGAAACCTTACAAGTAAAGGGGTATATGATGACGGAGTAAAGGAAGGACAGTGGAGGGTGTATCACAATAAAGGAATTTTAGCCAAACTCGAAACTTACAAAAATGGCAAGCTTGATGGATTTTATATTCAGATCGATCAGAGAGGATATCTGAAATCAGAAAGATATTATAAGGATGGGGAGCTGGATGGCACTGAAAAGAAATATAGATTTGGCTCTAATCTTGAGAGATTGATTAATTACAAGATGGGTAAGAAACATGGTGTTTATAAGCTCTATTACGAGAACAGCAAGCTCCAGGAGTCGGCTTTTTATATTGATGATATGAGGGATGGCGTTACTAAATGGTATGATATGAAAGGAAATGTTATTGCTGAGTTTAATTACATTAAAGGAGTATTTGAAGGCAGGCAAACAACATTTTATGAAAATGATACGATTCGCACTATTGAATATTATGAGAACAATGAACCTACGGGTGAATATCTTGAATATTTTGACAACGGACAGCTTAAGATAAAAGGCCAGTATAAGAACGCTCTCAAGGATGGGATCTGGTACGAATACAATGAAGAAGGCAATATTATAGAGGAGAAGAAATATAAGAAAGGGGAGTTGAGATAGGGGAATTCAGATAAAAGAGTTCAGAAAAAAGAGTTCAGAAAAGGGGGTTCAGAGTGATTCTGTTATCTGATCAAATAACTCAGGCCATATATCCTTACCCATATTTTTACCAAATCTTGCAATAACTATATTTTTTTCAGGATTGACATAGATAAATTGTCCTAGTATTCCTTTGGCAAAAAGAGCTCCGCTATCCATAACCCTCCACTGATAAGAGTATTGATAATTCTTAGAATCATGTGAATCCTTATCTGCATTATACGTTTCTTTGATCCATTCAGGAGGAACAATTGGTGGGCTATAAAGATTGCCATCATCAAGGTAAAGCCTGCCGAATTTGGCAAAATCCCTTAATCTTCCATTCAAACAACAGAATGCTTTAATGTTTTTATGCTTCTTGCTATCATAGTTCCATGAAGCTGAATACTCGGCACCCATGGGTATCCATATCTTCTCCTGCAAATATTCAGAAAGCTTCTTAGCTGTTGTTTTTTCGATAATGAATCCAAGGATCTGTGTATTGGCTCCGATATATTCATAATTGATATCAGCTGCTTCTTTAATACGCAATCCTGCAACATATTTTTTTAGATTCTTGCCATAATAGAATTTGGCAACTTCACCAAAAGGATTGTAATAGCCTTCATTGAAGCGGATGCCTGTCCTCATATTAAGACAATCTTCTATGGTGATTTTATCAAATCCAGGATGTTTAAAAATGTCGATGTATTTTGTAACAGGATCTTTCACACTTTCAATATACCCTTCTTTAATGGCAATCCCTGTCAAGGCAGAAACCATTGATTTTGCAATTGAGAATGAAGGCATTATTGAAGCTGTGTCGTAAGACTGGAAATATTTCTCATAGAGAATAGTATCATTCCTGACTATAATAAATCCAGTGGTTCCTTTCTTGTTGAGATATTGTTCAAGAGAAATTGATTCTATGTTTTGAGGTGAGTTAAATTCTTCAGGGACAAGAAGTTCAGGCTGCTTTGAGATTTCTTTGAATACCCAGGGGTTATCTGAAGAATCAACTTTAAAGGATGGGAATCGTTTATAGTCCTTAACATCAGCAACATTAAGAGTGAAAATCCTTGCAATATGACATGAAGGCAATAGCATACTTAAAAATACTAAGAAAATCAGTAAATAGTATTTATGTGTTGATCTCACCCCTTAAAAGTAATAAATTATCTCTTAATCTACTTTAAGATTGGTGTAATCTTCAGTAATGTCAAATGAATATTCAGGATACTCATAGATAGGCATGCGAGGTTCTGTTTCACCTAGAGAATAACCATAAACACCATCATATTCTTCAATATCTTCACCGAAGCGCATCAGCTGACGAATGTATTTTGATACAGACTTTGATTCAATAATGACCACTTTCTTCATCTTTTTGATAATAGGACTATGATTCCTTGTGTGATCATGGGCAAATTCCAATATCCTTCTGCCGCTGGCGGTTAAGCCAATCGTTCTGTATGAAAGGCTCTTTCCGACACCGGGAAGATTTATAACATTTCTGTCTGTGGCCAGAAAAGGCACATCAGCCTTTTCCCTCAGATTATTGATCTGTGCAATCATATTCTCAGCATCAAGGGCGAAATCTTTTATTTCACTGTAATATTTCGGTTTGATCTTTCCAATAACCTTCTCTTCGAACTGCTCTTCCATGGCTCTTTCGTTGGTGGCGAAGTTGTAAGAGTTTTCCAAAAAGCCTTTAACTGTAAATGTGTAATAGGGAAGTACACCAACATCATTTAGCACTTTACGGAGTTTAGCAGTATGTCCACGTTTTGAAGCTCCGGAAGTAAACACCTGCTGGTTTGTGATTATCCATCCTGCAGAAAGAATATCTGCAATAGCCTGTTTGGCCTCCACTGTTATCTCCATCGATGTTTCAAAATGCGTTTGAATAACGAACTGTTTAATACCGATCTTCCTGGCCTTTTTCTTGAATGCAGCAAGTATATTGATCAGATCATGTGTAATTCTCTGTGGCAGGTAAACAGGAAGACGCGTACCCAGCCTCACTCTCACTATTTCAGCATACTTTTCACCATTCTTACGTTTCTTGTTGGCCTCAATTTTATTAAGAGCCATTTCATACACAGCATCAAGTATCAGCTGAAGTGACTTATCGCTGCTCATCAACGCATCACCACCTGTGATCAGAATATCCCTTAGCTGAGAATCTTTTTCAAAGTATACCATTAGTCTTTTGAGCTTCTCAGGCCATGTTTCCTTAGGGTGAAGCTTTTTCAGATTGAAGTTTAAGTGACCGCTTTGAAAATCATACATTCGTTGACATGAAGAACATAAACCACCACAGGCTCTTCCCTGTGTGTCAGGAATTAAAATTGACACCTCGGGATATCTTCTGTGGATATTAGTTTCGTTAGGAAGTATCCATCCTGCCGCATTTGGTTTTCCGGGTTCAATGATATCTTCCTTTTCCCATGCTTTAATATCCCCAAATTCCTTTACAAGCTGTTTGCTGTAAAACACATATTCTCGTATTGCTTCATCGGAACCTATAAGGTGATCAGGAACATAAACATTCATTAATGAAAGATAGTATGGGTTCACAAATGTAGGTATGCCAACTTTTTTAGCATCCCTGAGTATTTTCATTTGTTTTTCAGGAATTGAGTTGTCGAGCATTTCGTTCAGCACTTCAGGGTCTCTGATAGCAAACCTTAGTTGAAATAATCTTGTATCCCACCATTTGTTTATCTTTTTATACTTCTGATCTAAACTAATTCCCTCCTCAAAATTGAACTTGGCATCCTTGATCTCTCCCTTATCGATCTTATAGATAAATTTACGGATGATTCTGTCTTTGTTCTTCTTCCTGATCTCAACAAGCTCCTCATCCAATCCTGAAGGATTTCTGTCCATCCACTCCATTACCATTTCTTTTGATGGCATATTACGTTGCATTTCACCGTTCATCTGGCGAAAAAGGAACAGCATATCAATTAAGAAATCATTCTTGATATGTGTTGAGATCCCGTTGAGTTCTTTCCAGAGATATTCGAATGGTTTGTTGGTAATTGTCTTGCCTTCATAATTATTATCTATATATTCATCTCCGGTTCTGTCGAGATAATCCATGATCCTGATTGCTGAATAATCTTTATATTTTAACTGTTCAAAGATTTTTCTTCCCTTTTCAATACGCTCATAGTAATCTTTAGCCAGTTTGTTTTTATCAAGATGACTTCCTGCAAGATCCCTTAAGAAAGAATAAAACTCCTCAATTGTATCAGAATTAATAGCATTTTCAGAAACATGTGGATTTTCATATTTTAAAATATCAATGAATACCGACTTTTGAGAGTTTTTTTCCAGCTTTACTATTTTCATCTAAAAAATTTATTTCCGGGTGATTTTACACCTTTAACTTTTACAATGTTATTTGTTGTTAATGCTACAAGGCCATGAATTAATTCGGAATTTAAAGAAATGCTCAAAGCATTAATAATGAAGTTTTCCTGACCAATAATATTGAATATTGACTTTGTATTACAAATTTAGTGATTTTTTTTTGAAAACTATCGTAATTAAAGCATCTTGAGATAACAGATAGGGGTAGCTATCTTTTTAGCACCCACTTTTTACGCATGGGCTTACTATGATTATACGAGTAATAACCCTTGTTAAATGATTTGCCTTTAGATCTGTAATTTTTGTGAACCTTATCACCTGTACAGTATTGTTTACTTGATGAGCATGAACTGGAAAAAAAGCTCAGTAGAAATGTTATTATTGTAATAGTAGCGATTCGGGTGAGATACTTCATTTTTTCAATTTCCTTTGGTATTCTTAACGTTGACAAGTAATTATTTATTACCGGTCTGTAAAAGTAATAAAAAATCTTAATTTCAAAGAAATGCAAAACAATAATTCATATATTTGCATTGGATGATGGTGGACCACATGATAAAGTCATTGGTCATAATAGGGAATCAGGTGAAATTCCTGAACAGTTCCCGCTGCTGTAATTCCGCACTCTATGAGTGTTTCGGTATACCTCGTCACTGTCTCGCCAAAGGCGAGATGGGAAGGCCGCCGAAAAGGATAAGTCAGAAGACCTGCCATCGAAATATTTCAAGCTTTCGGGATAAAGGCAAAGAGTAAATTTCCGGATTTATTCAAATGTTTACCTGTTAGTCTTAAATATGCAGTTAGAATTTAAGAATTAATTGCATGATAGGCAGAATAATAATAATATTAGTTGCTTTATTTGCATATGTAAGCTCTATGGCTCAGAATGCAAAGGATACTGTTCAGCTGGAAACTGTTAATATTCAAGCTAAACAGCAGAAACAATTCTATGGTTTACCTTCTTGTGAGATTGACAATACCATCCTGGATTGGAATAGAACCAACGACCTGGGAACTTTATTTTCTAAAAATACCGGGATATTTATAAAAAGCTATGGTAGAGGTTCCACTGCAAGTATTTCAATGAGAGGCTCGACCTCTTCGCAGGTGCAAGTATTATGGAACGGAATGAACATTAATTCACCAAGCCTTGGCCAGGTTGACTTTTCATTGATACCGGTTTATTTCACCGGCAATATTGCTGTTGTTGCAGGAGGATCATCTCTTTATGAAAGTACCGGTGGTATTGGAGGCAGTATAAATCTTCAGAATAAAGCCGTTTATAGAGATGAGCTTAGCATTCAATTTATCCAGGGGTATGGCAGTTTCAATACTTATGAATCTTTTGCGCGTATCTCTGCAGGAAATTCAAGGATAAATTCGGTGTCGGGCTTCCTATTTACAAAATCAGAAAATAACTTTAAGTTCATAAATGTTGATAAGCCCGGACATCCTGAAGAAGTGAGAAAAAATGCAGCCTATGATGGAATGGCATTTCAGCAGGAGTTATATTATAAAGTGAAACCCAATCAGCTACTTAGTGCGGTATTCTTTATCCAGGACTATGTCAGGAGGATACCGGCATCCACAGTTCAAAGCAACACCGATCCAAAAACCAGGCAAACAGATTTTATTATCAGGTCATTATTGCAATGGAAGCTTATTAGAGAAAAATATCTGCTACATATCCAGGGAGGATACATGAAAGAGGAGAATGCCTATAATGACGAAGATATTAACCTTTATTCCATGAATAAAACTGACTCATGGTTTTTAAACAATAACTTCACTTATGGTGCCGGTGAAAAGCTGATATTTAACCTTAAAAACAAAAATTCATACCAAAGAGGTAATTCCGATAACCTTGGTGGTATAAAGTATAGATGGGTCAGTTCATTAATGCTGCTTACCACATATAATCCGTGGGAGCAATTAACATTAAACCTTATACTGAAAGAAGAATACCAGGAGTCCTTTTCGCCACTGATGCCTTCTTTGTCGACAACTTATGATTTATTCAATAATGAAGATTTCCAGGTAGAGGCATCTGTTTCAAAGAATTACAGATACCCGACCCTCAATGATCTTTATTGGAAATATGATGGTTATGCAATTGGAAACAAAGACCTTATACCTGAATCTTCAATATTGTCAGATGCAGGATTTACAGGAAACCTGAAAATATTAAACCTGATTAATTTCAAATATAACCTCAAAGCTTATTATTCGAACACAAATGATATGATCTACTGGAGTCTTGTAAACGAGAATCAGCAGATATGGAAACCACTCAATCTGCACTCGGTTGAGTCTAAGGGAATTGAAGCCGGATTTGACATGAAGTCAAGTTTTAAAGACCTGCTGCTTTTCATTAATCCGCAGTATGTATACACCAGTAGTATTAATAAAGAAACTGGAGGAAACGATGATGGAATGCAGCTTATCTATATACCACTTCATTCGGGAAGTCTCTTTGCAGGAATTTCCTGGAAAGGCTTCAGGCTGAACTATCTTGCTGCATATACCGGTAAAAGATACACTGTTTCTGATAATAGCAGATACCTTCCTGAGTATCTGATCCATGATTTTGGAATTGAAAAAAAAGTATCTCTGAAATCTATGGCCCTTGCTATAGAGATAAAAATAAACAACCTTACAGATAAGCAATACAGGGCTATAGTAAAACAACCTATGCCAGGAAGAAATTATATGATAATCCTAAAAATAATGTTTAATAAAAATCTTAAAAATCATGAAGAAAATTAGTTTATCAAAAACATTAGTGTTTTTATTCATTTTATTGATTGCGTTCTCATCCTGCAAAAAAGATGATGAAGACAATAGTATAGGAGAAATTATTGTTGAAAATCTGGAATATATGCCTGGAAAAGGAATTTTCATTATCAATGAAGGTATGTTTCAACATGGGAATGGGTCGATAGATTTCATGAACAAGGACAGGAAAATACTCTATAAAAATATATTCTATAACGTTAACAAATTAGCTCTTGGTGATATCCCAACTGAATTAAAGATTTATAATAATAAAGGATACATAGTTGTGAATAATTCAGGTAAGCTTGAAATTGTTGATATGAATAATTTTAACTCTATCATTACTATAGAAGGACTTAACCAGCCGAGAAGGCTGTTGAAAGTAAATGACACAAAAGCTTATATATCAAGTCTCGCTGAGCCATTTCTTTATATCCTCGATTTAACAAATAACACTATCACAGGAAATATACCTACACAAAAATCATGTGAGTACATTCTGGAGCATAACGGCTTTGTTTTTACAGCAAACTGGTCGAACTGGTATATACCTGAAGAAAACAATACGGTACAGGTAATTGAAGTTAGCACAGATCAGAAGATAAAAGATATTGTTGTAACAAAAGAACCCAACTCCATGGTGATTGATAAGAACAATATGATCTGGGTGTTATGTAGCGGTGGGTTTATGGGAGAAGAAATTCCTGCTCTTTGCAAAATTGATGCATTGTCGCAGCAACTGCTTGAAACCATTACGTTTCCTGATATAAATATGAGTCCATCGAAACTTTGTATCAATGGTGATAAAGATGAGTTGTTCTTCCTGAATAATGGGGTGTATAAGATGAATATTACAAGCACCAGCATCCCGGTGCAGCCACTTATCCCACAAACTAATAATTTCTTTTATGGGTTATTTGTTGACCCTGAGACCAATACTATTTTTGTTAGTGATGCAAAAAATTTCACTTCAAATGGAGTTCTGCTGATTTATGATAGGGATGGAAATTATGAGGGTTCAAGGTATGCAGGAATAGTTCCTGGTGAGTTTAGCTATAGTCAGTAAACATTTGCTTATATTAGTTGTTAGAAATAAAAACAATTAATTATGAGTTCAAAGATTCAATGTTCCTGGAAAGAAGATATGGCTTTTGAAGCCGATGTTAATGGTTTTAAGATAATGTTGGATGCCACTGAAGCTGTGGGAGGAAAGAACAGAGGACCTCGTCCAAAACCACTTTTACTGGTTTCCCTTGCAGGATGTACGGCTATGGATGTTATTTCGATTCTGAAGAAGATGCGTGTTGAGCCTGAATATTTCAATGTAGAAGTTGAAGCTACCATGACTGATGAACATCCAAGGTATTATAATAACATTCATTTGAAGTATATCTTTAGAGGCGACAACCTACCAATGAATAAACTTGAAAAAGCTGTAAATCTTTCACAGGATAGATATTGTGGCGTTAGTGCAATGCTGAATAAGAGCGCAGAGCTTACAAAAGAAATTATTGTTGAGTAGTTTATTCACCTTGACAAGGATTCATTACACTCATTAATTCGCTGAGGATCATTGATGTGGCACCCCATATTATATACTCGTCGATTTTATAACAAGGTACATTTCTTAATAATCTGCCTTGAGAAATTATTGACTCTGATTTCAATGCATTCTCGTTAAAGAATGAATCGACAGCAAAGGTGATTACATTTTCCACTTCGCTTTTATCAGGAATGAAATCGGGTTTGTAATCGATCCAGCCTACTACAGGCAATACATTGTAATTGCTGGGTGGAATATATATTTCACTCAGGCCTCCGATGATATTTATGGTATCCTTACCAACACCTGTTTCCTCTTCCGTTTCCCTTACTGCAGTATCATGAAGGTTGTTATCCTGACTTTCGTATTGCCCCCCGGGGAAAGCGATCTGTCCGCTATGTACACCTTTATACTTTGTTCTCTCTATGAAAACAATATGTGGCTGGTCATTTTCTGGGTAAAATAATACCAGAACAGCAGCTTTCCTGGCTATTTTCAGGTCGGGCTTAAGCATAAGCATCTCCTTTCTTTCTTCGGCCATAAGCAATTCATGAGCTTTCTTGCCGGGTAATGGCTGTTCAAGCATGTATTTTAAACGCCCAATAAAACTTAAGAAATCGATCATCAAATGCTTTTTGCAAAAATATTTAATTAATGATTAACAATGAAGCTTTTATATTTCCTGTAATTTTGTATATTTATGGATTAAATTTTTAATGTTTCTGCTCATGGTTAAAGAAAAGGTAAAACCAGCCGAAAGTAATCAGGAACTACTGGATCAGCCTAATGAACTTATATTATTTAATGACGACGTAAACACCTTCGATTATGTTGTTGAAACTCTGATTGATGTTTGTGAACATGATTCCCATCAGGCTGAACAATGCACATGGATTGCCCATTTCAAAGGGAAGTGTGGTGTAAGAACTGGTACTCCCACAGAGCTTAAACCTATTAAAAATGAAATGATTAACAGGAAACTAACTGTTGCAATAAAATAAAATAAAATTATGTTCTGGTTAATAATAGGGATCTTAATATTGATTGGGCTGTCATTCCTGGTCCTAGAAATTCTTGTAATTCCAGGTACTGGTGTTGCAGGAGTAATTGGTTTTATTCTTATGGGCGTAGGAATATGGCAGGCTTATTCTGTCTACGGTTCCACAGCCGGGCATTATACTCTAGCAGGTACTTTTATCTTAACAATATTGATGCTGTTATTCGCACTACGTTCTAAAACATGGAAGAAAATAATGCTTAAAAAAAATATTGATAGCAAGGTTAATGTAATTGAGAAAGGCAAGATCTCGGTAGGGGATATAGGTAAGACAATATCACGGCTTGCACCTATGGGTAAGGCATTATTTGGAAATGACTATTATGAAGTAGGCACTACAGGAGAATTTCTCGACAATGGAGAAGATATTGTTATTGAAAAAATTGATGGTAATAAAATTTTTGTAAAACGTAAATAATATATCATGAGTTCACAAGTAATTATAATTATCGTAATCGGTGTAGCAGCATTGTTTGCTATTTGGTTGATCTTTTATTTTATTCCGGTAGGTTTATGGTTTAAGGCACTTGTTTCAGGTGTTAGAATTTCTTTGCTTCAACTGGTTTTTATGAGGTGGAGGAAGATTCCACCCGCTATTATTGTTAACAGTCTTATCGCTGCAACAAAAGCAGGACTCTCCCTGGACCGTAATGCACTGGAAGCGCATTATCTTGCCGGAGGGCATGTTCAGAAAGTTGTGAATGCATTGATATCGGCAGATAAAGCCAATATGAAACTTGACTTCCAGACGGCCACTGCAATTGATCTTGCAGGAAGGGATGTGCTGGAAGCGGTACAAATGTCGGTAAATCCAAAAGTAATTGATACTCCGCCTGTTACAGCGGTAGCTAAAGACGGCATCCAGCTTATCTGTAAAGCAAGGGTAACCGTGAGGGCTAATATAAAGCAACTTGTTGGTGGTGCAGGAGAGGAAACAGTACTTGCCAGGGTAGGTGAGGGTGTTGTTAGTTCCATTGGTTCTGCTCAATCACATAAATCAGTTCTTGAGAACCCTGATTCCATATCAAGGGTTGTGCTTGAAAAAGGTCTTGATTCAGGAACTGCTTTTGAGATTCTTTCTATTGATATCGCTGATATTGACATTGGTAAAAATATAGGTGCCGTGCTGCAAATGGACCAGGCTAATGCCGATAAAAATATTGCACAGGCGAAAGCTGAGGAACGCAGGGCTATGGCTATTGCCAATGAACAGGAAATGAAAGCTAAATCACAGGAAGCAAGGGCTAATGTAATACAGGCAGAAGCTGAGATTCCTAAAGCTATTGCGGAAGCTTTCCGGGAGGGAAATCTTGGTATAATGGACTATTATCGCTATAAAAATATACAGTCTGATACCCGTATGAGGGATTCTATTGCAGATAGCCCTATAGAAACAAAGCCTCCTTCAAATAAAGATGATAAGAAAGGCAAATAGTCAGTAAAGACTATAGAGTTCTTTATTATTCATTAATGATCAGGCTGTTATTAAGCCTTGATCTTATCATTCAAATGTATTTTTGATGAAAAGCAGGGATGAAATATTAGAGGTTGGAAATCGCTTTAATGAGCTTCTAAAGCAAACTGAATCTTTTGCAACAAAAGATGATGTGGAGCTCATAACAGATGCATTTAATTTCGCTTCTGATACACATAAAGATTATCATACTGTTTATGGAGCTCCAAATATTATACATTCACTGGAGGTTGCTAAGATTGCCATTGAAGAAGTAGGATTAGGTGCCAAAGGTATTGCCGGTGCCTTGCTGCACGATATATTGCTGCATACCAGGCTTACTGTAAAAGACCTTGAAACAAGATTCGACCCAACTATTTGCAGCCTGGTTGAAAACTATGCAAGGATAACAAATCTTCGTACTGACAGGATCACGCTTCAGTCAGACAAATTCAGGAAGCTATTTCTTACAATGGTTGATGATATAAGGGTTATTCTTGTAAAACTTTGTCACAGAATATATGATCTCAGAATCATAGACAAGCTTCCACCTGAACAGCAGGAGAAATACATAGCACAGGTGGAGCATATCTATGTACCTATAGCTCATCGTCTGGGACTATATAAAGTGAAACAGGAGATGGAAGATCTTTTAATGAAATTTCATCAAAATGAGATCTATCTTTCTATTAAAGAAAAGCTCAATGCAACTGAGCCTAAGAGAAAATTATTCATAAAAGAATTTATCGATCCGGTTGAAAGGGAATTGATAAAACAAGGTTTCACATTTGACATTATAGGCAGACCGAAATCTATCCCTTCAATCTGGGAAAAGATGCAGAAACAGGATGTTAGCCTTAATGAAGTTTATGATCTGTTCGCAATAAGGATCATTGTTGATAGTGATAAAGAAAACGAAAAAGCGGATTGCTGGAAGATATATTCTATTGTAAGCAATCAATATACTCCTTATCCAAAACGCTTGAGAGACTGGATATCATCTCCTAAAGCCAGTGGTTATGAATCATTACATACCACAGTGAAAGGTCCAATGGGAAGATGGGTGGAAGTACAGATTCGGTCATCCAGGATGAATATGATGGCGGAAAGAGGCCAGGCAGCCCACTGGAGATACAAAGGATTTGATGAGAAAGAATTGACCGATGAATGGCTTAACCAGGTTAGAGATATCCTGGAAAATCCTGATCAGATAAAATTTGATGCCAGTCCTGAAAAACAAAACGGCAATAATAAAATATTTGTATTCACTCCAACTGGCGACTTAAAGGAATTACCCATTGGAGCTACAGTGCTGGATTTCGCTTATGAGATACATACAAGGGTGGGGGATCAGTGTAATGGAGCAAGGGTAAATAATCAGGTTGTCCCTATCAGGTATGTGTTGAAGAATGGTGATAAAGTGGAGATCATAACCTCGAAAAATCAAAAACCCAAGCAGGATTGGTTAAATTTTATTACAACATCTAAAGCAAAGAACAAGATCAAGAGAACCCTTAAAGAGCAGATGTTTAGCTTCGCGGAGAGGGGAGTGGATATACTGAAAAGGAAACTAAAGAACTGGAAACTTCAATACAATGATGAAGTGGTGAATAAATTGGTTCAGCATTATAAATTCAGCTCTTCAATTGATCTGTACTACAAAATTGCTGATGAAAAACTTGATTTAAATGAGATCAAGAAGATACTGACAGAAAAAGAAAAACCAAAAGAAAGACAAAACGGAAATCAGCTTGCTGTTAAAACTGAAAGTGTTAGGGTTGAAGAAAAGAAGCAGGATCAGGATATTTTTGTAATAAATGACACCCTGGAAAATGTAAATTACAGACTGGCAAAATGTTGTAACCCCATATGTGGAGACGCAGTCTTCGGGTTTGTTACCATTGGTAAAGGAATTACTATCCATAGAAAATCATGCCCCAATGCCAAAAGGTTATTAAAAGACTATGGATACAGGGAGATGAAAGTGTCATGGAAAAAAACAGATGATTCTGTAGCTTTTAGCTCATGTGTAAAAATTATTGGTGAAGACAGGATCGGAGTATTGGGAGATATAACCAATGTTATTTCTAACGACCTCAAGGTTAATATGCAAAATATTAAGGTAGAATCAAAGGATAATCAGTTTTCTGCTACCGTAAAAGTTGCTGTGAAAAGCATTAAACATCTGAATGAATTATTGCATAAGATATCCAAGCTGAAAGGAGTAAGTAAAGCAATGAGGATTGATTCTTGAATGAATTAATAAACAACTCATTTGAGTTTATAATTGACTTGCAGTATTATAGGAAATCATTATTTTTGAATATCGTTAATCCTGAAAATTATGGCAAAAAAAATTTCCCGTAGGTCATTCCTAGAAAAAAGCTCAGTTGCAGGAGCAGCTTCATTTGTAAGTTTTTCAGCTATCCCATTCATTGCCAATGCTTCTTTGCCATCGAAAAATGCAGATATTGCTGTTGTTGAAGGTAAAAATTATTATGAGAATACCCGGAAAGCCATTGAACTGATTGGTGGAATCAGGGAATTCGTGAAAAAAGGACAGATTGTTGGTTTACTTATAAATTCTGATTTCGAAGAATACGCTGCTTTTGTGAATCCTGATATTGCAATGGCAGTTGTTGATGAATGTGTTGATGCCGGTGCTTCTGAAATCATTTGCCTGCAAATGGTGAAAGATGAATACTGGAAGAAAAGCAAACGCTATAATGAATTAAGCAATAATGTAAATAAGCTCACTAATCTTGAATTTAATACATTCCCGGCAAAATATGATGAACAGTACTATGATCTTCATCCTACAATTAAAGGTGCAAAAAGCTTAAAAGATATTGAAGTTGTAAGTAGGCTCGATGACTGTGATGTGTTGATTAATGTATCTATCGGTAAACATCATTTCTCAACATTGTACACAGGGGCTATCAAGAATATGATGGGAGTCTGTACAAGGAAAACAAATGTTTTTATGCATCTGGGATCCGGAGTGAAAAATGATCCTGAATTTCTCGGACAATGCCTTGCTGATATCAACCTGTTTCGTCCTGCCGACCTTAGCATTATCGATTCATCGATCGTGATTAAAACGGGAGGACCTATGGGGCCCGGTGAACTTCTCGAAAATCATAAGATCATTGCTGGCGCTGACCTTGTCGCCGTTGATGCACTTGGCTGCGAATTGCTTGGATATCCTGCAGAAGAGGTTATTTCCATCGTTAAAGCCCATGAACATGGCCTGGGAGAGATAGATTATACTAAATTAAAAGTGATTGAAGTTTAATCGCTGATTATTTCCCTTCTTAACAAAATACATAGCATATGAGATATACCCTGCTATTCATATTTATCATCATGTTTCAGAATACTTCTTTCCCCCAAAAAACCATTGATCTTAAAAGTCTTCAGCCTAATGAAAAATTCCTTTCAGGATTCAATTCAACAGGAAATTATGAAGAATACATTGGTGATGATCTGTTTTTCCTTATAAATGGAGGCGCTGAGCTATATCATGAATATGGTTTTATTAAAGTCCTTAAATCTGATTATTCCAAAAATGACAAAAATCTGAGCATTGAAATTTATGAGATGGAAGACCCTTTAGCGGCATACGGAATATATACTATGTTTCGGATGCAGGATGATAAACCGGATGTTTTAGGTGACATGGGGCAGGTGGTAAAGAGGCATGCTATATTTATGAAAGACAGGCACTTTGTTAAAGTCACTTCAAATATTGATTTAAATGAATCGGAAGAGATTCTAATGAAAATATGCAATGGTATCTCAGAGAAGCTTGGTAAGTCAGGCTTTAAAATTCCTGAATTGATATCTGATTTACCTGAACAAGGAAATGTCAGGTATCTTAGAGGTTACCTCGCGCTAAACAATGTCCATCCTCTAATCCTGAAGAATGTTTTTAATTTTAAACATGGTGTTGCAGGAATATCAGAAGGTCATAAAACGATCATCCTGGAATATGAAAACAATAACAAAGCCATTGATGACTATAAGCGCATTTCAAATGAATTTGAGGGTACAAAAAAGTATTCAGATTTCATTTCTTCAGACAATTCATTCGAAGTAAAGGATAAAAAGGGAAATAACATCACTTGTTCTGTAGAAAAAAGCCTTATAGTATTTAAGATACAATATACTCTCTGATCAACTATGAATCTGCCTTGAGATTTCGTATATTTGTGTAAATTCAAAAACATATAAAGAATGAAAACACTTAAAAAGATTCTTATCTGGATTATTGTCATCATTGCAATAATCGTACTGGTTTCTTTCCTTTTACCTGATAGATATTCTGTTGAAAGAACCGTAACCATAAATGCAGATCAGGAAATTATTTTCGATCAGATCTGTGATTTCAATAACTGGGAACACTGGACACCATGGGGGATAGATATTGACTCAACTGCAAAATATGAGATCATTGGAGGATGTGAGCCTGGAGCAATACAGCGATGGACAGGGGAGAAGATTGGAGAGGGTGAAATGACCATTACAAAATTACTTCCTTATAGCAAGATTGATTATAGCATCAGCTTTGAAGGCGGACAATATACTTCCGACGGATATTTTGAAATTGAAGCTCAGGAGGATGCTTACCTGCTTAAATGGTTTGACGAGGGAGATCTTGGTTATAACCCTGTTTACAGATACATGGGGTTAATTATGGATAATTATATGGGCCCAAGTTTGCAAACCGGACTTGAGAATATTAAAAAGATTGCAGAAGGATTACCATCATATCCTGATATTGAAGTTGTTGAGATAGAGAGTGCACCTTCCATATCTATTACAGACAGCAGCACCATAGATGAAATGGGATTGAAAATGGGAGAGATGTTTGGTGAGCTGATGGCCTATGTTGAAATTAAAAAACTCAATGTTACAGCACAACCTTATACCATTTATTATAACTATGATCCGGCAGGATATACAGTTATGGAGGCAGGTATTCCTGTTGACAATGCGAGAAGCTCCAGGGGCCGTATCAAAGTGGCGGAATCACCTGGCGGTAAGGCTGTAAAGGCTATATATTTTGGTCCTTATGAAGAAATAGGTGTCGCACACGAAGCGATAGAAAAATATGTAAAACTTCACGGACTTGAAATTACTGGCCCACCATGGGATATCTATATCTCTGATCCTGCAACTGAACCTGATGCAAGTAAATGGGAGACGTATGTGCTTTATCCAATAAAATAGTTCTTAGTTTTTAGTTCGTAGCTCGTAGAGAATCAAGAATTAGTTATCTCATAGAGAACTTTGTGTTCCTTTGTGAAAATACTTTGTGTAACTTGATGGTTAATAGTATATTATGTGCGGTAGATATGTACTGGTTCAAAAAGCCGAAGTTGTTGAAAAACGCTTCAATGTGACTATTCCACCTGATATGGAATGGAAGCAAAGCTATAATATATCTCCCGGGCAATATGCTCCTGTTATTACCTGCGATAATCCCAGGGAAGTGCAGATGTTTCAGTTCGGGATGACACCTTTCTGGGCAAAGAAGCCTATGTATATTTTCAATGCCAGGGCTGAAGGCAACAATAACCAGGAAAATGATCCTAATTACAAAGGAGCCAAGGGAATAATTACAAAACCAGCCTTCAGGAAACCCATACGTTCACAAAGATGCCTGATAATAGCTGATTGCTTTATTGAGGGCACTGTCAAAGAAAAACTCAGCAAGCCTTATGTGGTGTATCTTAAAGATCATATAAGGCCTTTTGCTTTTGCCGGATTATGGGATAGCTGGACAAACAAAGAAACAGGAGAGATCATAAATTCCTTTTCCATAATCACTACAGTAGCCAATAAACTACTTGAGATGCTTCCACATAGCAGATCTCCTGTAATCCTCAACCAGAGGTATGAAAAGCGATGGCTTAATGAATCCACTGAGCTTTCTGATATTACAAAGCTGTTAAAGCCATATCCTGCAGATAAGATGAATGCATATCCTGTTTCTCCTGCAATAAAAAATCCCAGGGCAGAAGGAAATGAACTACTTAAGCCCATAGGTGAGAGGCTTACGCCTGAATATGACGTCAAAGCTTCTGTCGAACTGGAACTACAGGGCATGGGGAGCAATAAGAGGTATAGGGATCCGCTTGATTTATTAATAGGATAATATACGCTGTCTTGCACGAACAATCGCTACGTCGCATAATCGTATAATCTGTAATCGATTAATCAATTAGGAATTTAATTAGGTGATTATTCAATTATACGATACCCGATCGGGTGGGGAAATGCAAGCTATATCATAAATTCAAGAGTTTACTAAAAAAAAAGTTTAACTTAACAGGGAACATTTAATGTTAAAGTGTATTAAGTAGTAAAACTTATATAATTATGCGAAAAGAAATCGAAAAAAGATTAGTTAATTTCTCATTGCAAATTTTACAGCTTACAGAAGCATTAAAAGATACATACATAAGTAATCATTTAACAAAGCAAATAATAAGGTCATCAACAAGTGCTGCTTTAAACTATGGTGAATCACAAAGTGCTGAATCACAAAATGATTTTATTCATAAAGTAAGCATTGTGTTAAAAGAATTAAGGGAAACAGATATTAACTTGCAGATGATAGCGGGTGCAAATATTTCTGCTAACATGGAATTGCTTGAATCAGCTTCGAAAGAAGGTAATGAGCTTATTTCCATTTTCTATAAAACACGAAAAACAGCAAAATCAAATTTAAGGTGATCCAAGCACGAACAATCGTTACATCGCATAATCGAGTAATCGGTTAATCGATTAATCAATTAGGGATTTAATTAGACGATTAACCGATTACTCGATTATGCGATATTCGATCTGATGGGAGCACTACGCCCGAGGATCACTCTGCAGCGCCAGCTTCATCATCTCCACAACCTCAACACTCGGAAAACCAAACTCCTCCACAACCTTACCTTTGATATGATACACTCCGTTGCCCCTGAAAGGAAAGTACTTGAGGGAAGGAGGGAAGTGAACGGTATCAAAAAACTCCCCGCTCTTGTCCAGGAAGGCAGCAAAATGCATGATCTCCTTTTTAACTGTACGTACATATTTAATGGTGACAAGAAGTCCGGTTATATCAATGCTTTTTCCAATATTATCATATAATCCCGAAGCAAGGAAGTCACTTGTTGCAGCACCATTCAGCATAGTGAAATAGCTTTGGCTCACAGGAAATCCCAGTAACTCAATTTCATCATAGGCATTTTCCAGCTCGCTGCTCTGCAGCTGCGGCATTCTGAACTTTCGCATGGAAGAATTAAATAACTCTTTTGTATTTTCTTTGTTTTTCTTTTTGCCAAGCAGAAGATGGGATTCCCATAGTAAATGTGCTTTTGTCTTTCCTGTAAAGCGAAAAGCCCCGCTACGTACCAGTATTATCAACTGCTCAATTCCTGTATGCTTTCTTCTTATGAAGTTTTCGAGGGATTTATATTCTCCGTTTCTATCTCTTTCTTCCAGGATGTCAAAAACAATATTCTTCTCAAGATTGCTGATATGAATAAATCCAATGTGTATGGTCTTTCCTGAAATATTTGTCTTGTAATCGCTTTTATTAACACAGGGAAGCTCAATGATTCCTCCCCAGCGCCGGGCTTCATTAAAATATACCCAGGAAGAATAAAAACCACCAAAATTATTGATAACTGCAACCATAAACTCAATGGGATAATAAGCTTTGAGGTAAAGGCTCTGGAAGCTTTCTACCGCATAGGAAGCAGAATGGGCTTTTGAAAAGGAATAGCCGGCAAATGACTCTATCTGTCGCCATACCTCTTTGGTGATCTCATCAGGATAGCCTCTTTCTTTGCAGTTCTTAAAGAATCGTTCTACAATTCTTTTTAATTCCTTCTTGCCCCTGAACTTGCCACTCATGGCTCTTCTGAGAACATCAGAATCGGCGAGATCCAATCCTGCGAAATGATGACAAACCTTAAGAACGTCTTCCTGGTAAACCATTACTCCGTAAGTTTCTTCCAGCTGTTCCTTCATCACAGGGTGCAGGTATTTGAAGCTATTTGGATTATGGAAACGATTGATGTATTCCCGCATCATTCCTGACTTGGCAACACCGGGGCGTATAATTGAACTGGCTGCAACAAGGCTGAGATAATTGTCGCATTTTAGTTTTTTAAGAAGTCCTCTCGTGGCCGGGCTTTCCACATAGAAGCATCCGTTCGTTTCTCCAGTCCTCAAAAGTTTTTTAACTTCAGGGTCTTTCTTGAATTCTTCGATCTTGTGTACATCAATCTTTTCTCCGCGGTTTTGCAGTACGATCTTTGAACAATCACGAATGTGTCCTATTCCTCTCTGACTCAATATGTCGAGTTTCTCGAAGCCTACATCCTCTGCCACATACATATCCCACTGGGTGGTTGGGAAACCCTTGGGGGGCAGGTCAAGGGCCGTAAACTCTGTTATGGGCTTTTCGGATATCAGAATACCTCCTGCATGTATACTCCTGATATTAGGGAAATCCACCATCTTGTGGGCAATATGATGTATATACCTGTTTATCTCATTATCGTTGAATCGTGAATCAGGGTATTGCACCAGGAGGTCTATCTCGTTTTTCGGGAGGCCATACACCTTTCCCAACTCACGGTAAATGGATTTTCCCTTAAAGGTAGATATGGCACCAAGCAGGGCTGTGTGCCTCCTTCCATATCTCTTAAAAATATAATCCTGTACCTCGTCCCTCTCTTTCCATGAATAATCAATGTCAAAATCGGGAGGATTACTGCGTTTGGGATTGATAAATCGCTCGAAGTATAGGTTGAGTTCAATGGGATCCACATCAGTGATCTTTAAACAGAATGCCACCACGCTGTTTGCCCCGCTTCCTCGTCCAACGTGGTAAAATCCTCTCGACATAGAATAGCGGATGATATCCCAGGTGATCAGGAAATAGGCAGCAAATCCAAGCTTTGTGATGATCTGCAGTTCACTTTTCACCCTGCGTTCAGCTTCTTCATTCTTTTTCCCGTATCGATAGGTGAGTCCGTCAAGGGCAAGCTTTTCAAGCAATATTTTATCATCATAAAAGTTTCCTGTAAAGGTTTTCTTGTTCTTAGTGCTTTGATAGTCGAAATCAATTGAGCAGGAAGTGATCATCCTTTCAGTATTCTTGATAATATCAGGATAGTCTTCAAAAGCTTTGCGTAGTCTGCCTTCGGAGACAAAGTATTCATGAGGATAAGCCACGTTTTCATGCTGAAGCCTGGTGATAAGTATGTTGTTATCAATAGCCCTCAGGTTCTTATGCAGGAAGTACTCATCTTTATCGGTAAAGCTGACAGGATGTTGTATCACTAATTTATCCTGGCTGTATCTGTATTTGGAACCAAACAGCTTTCTTACATTCTGTGGAGGCACTCCAATGAATTCATTTTCTTTAAGTTTTTTTGCATCTATGCTTCCGTATGGGTATATGATATAAGCATTCTGGAAATTTGGCGGACGATCGGGCAGGGGGGTCTTCTCCAGATTATGTTTCGACAGGAATTCATTCAGTTCCCTGAATCCATGGTTATTCATGGCCAGTCCGCAATACAGCAAACGATCCCCATCCCTGAACTCAATGCCTGCCATAGGATCAATATGCTGTTCTTTGCATTCCCTCACGAAATCGATAATACCCGAGGAATTGTTTATGTCTGTAAGTCCGAGCCTTTTAACCCCATTGACTTTAGCTAGCTCTACAAGCTTCTCTGCCGACATGGTGCCGTATCTGAGACTGTAATATGAATGTGTGTTCCAATACACTTTAGATTTTAGTATTTAGTTCATAGACTTTAGATAATTAAGAATTATGAGGGAAGTACACAGAAGCCCTCTTTGCGTCCATAGCGCCTTCCGTAGCGTCTATTGCGGTTAATATTCAAAACCTAACCGCAATGGACACAATAGAACTCGCAATAGTCGCAATGACTATTCTGCCGTCAGTCAACTTTTCTGCCAATTCTTAATTTTTAATTCTTAATTGATAACAGCGCGTCGGACGGCTTTTTTTTCCGTAACGCAGTCGTATTCTGTCCATTGCATTGTACAGGCTTATCATCTCCGGTGTGTCCTCGAAAATGTTAAGTTGCTGCACTCCGCCAACCAATCCGCTGAACTTGATCCCAACCAGCCTTATAAGCATACGCCTGTTGTATACCTTTTCGAAAAGTTCCAGGCATGTATTTATAATAACATGATCAAAGGATGTGTAAGGAATACGTTTCTGCAAAGTATGTGTGTCGAAGTTGGCATAGCGTATCCTAACGCTAAGGCAGGATGTCAGCTTTTGCTTTTTTCTCAGGTCAAAAGCCAGCCGTTCAGCCTTTGAGGTGATGATCCTTTTTATTTCCGGAATGTCGATGGTGTCGGTCTCGAAAGTGCTTTCAGAGCTTATCGACTTACGTTCCGAATAGGGCTTCACCGGCGTAGAATCAATGCCATTGGCTTTTTCCCAGACCACAATGCCGTTCTTTCCCATCAGGCTTTCCATCATTTCAAGAGGAATTTGTCGCAATGTATTAATGTTAAGCACGCCCATGGATCGCAGCAATTGGTATGATTTTTTTCCTATCATGGGTATTTTTTTTATGGAAAGAGGATCCAGAAAAGGAATGATCTGTTGCTTTCCTACCTGAAGTTCTCCGTTGGGTTTGGCTTCTCCTGTAGCTATCTTTGAAATAGTTTTGTTAACGGAAAGCCCGAAAGAGATAGGCAAGCCGGTTTCCTTTATTATAGACTGCCTGAGCTCTTTCGTCCATTCATAATTACCAAAAAAACGATCCATTCCTGTAATGTCAACATAGTGCTCGTCGACAGAAGCTTTTTCATAAAGCGGGGCTTTCTCAGCGATGACATCCGTCACCATCCTGGAATAACGGGTGTAAAGGTCCATGTCGCCACGAATAATAATAGCATCACCGCATAAGATACGGGCCATCTTCATGGGCATGGCCGAATGCACACCAAATTTGCGGGCTTCATAACTGCAACTGGCCACCACGCCGCGATCAGAAAGTCCACCGATTATCACAGGTCTATCTGTCAGGTAAGAATTAAGAAGGCGCTCTACAGACACAAAGAATGTGTCCAGGTCAAAATGCGCTATACAACGATCATCCTTGAACATTTTTTAAATTTTTCTTGCTTTTTATAATTTACTCTATTATATTTGATGAATAACTAATCAAAAATATGATTACAATATAATCAATAAATGTTTATTGTGCAAGAAAAAAATAGCAAGAATAACGAATAACGAAAAAAGAATAACGAATTCAGAAATGGGTGTAAAAGGAGAGGGCAATGCTTTGATATAATTTGTGCAAAGTTTGTTTGAGTAATTAAAGTAATTAAAGTTTACCATCCGCACCCAATTCTTAATTATTAATTTTTAATTCTAAAAGCTGTGTACTTCAACTCAAATATAAAACTACTCAGGAAGCGTCGGGGCCGTACTCAGGATGATGTGGCCCATACGCTTAATATGAAGCGCTCAACCCTCAGCGGTTATGAGAATAATGTGTCGGAGCCCAATATGGAAGTCCTGCAGACAATTTCCACATTCTATAATATAGCTATTGATACGCTTATCAAAGTGGATCTTTCTCAGTTGTCGGAAAATCAGATGAACCAGATAGAAAGAGGCTATGATGTATTTTTGAAAGGAAGCAACCTCAGAGTTCTTGCAACAACAGTTGATGAAAGCAACAATGAGAACATTGAACTGGTTAATGTGAAGGCTCAGGCTGGATACACCCGTGGTTTTGCTGATCCTGAATATGTTAAAGTATTGCCTACTTTTCAATTACCTTTCCTGTCCAGGAACCGTAAATACAGAACATTTCAGATAACAGGAGATTCAATGCTTCCTATTCCTGATAAATCATTTGTTACAGGAGAGTTTATGCAAAACTGGCAGCATATAAGAAATAATCATCCATATATAATCATCACACTGGATGAGGGTGTGGTTTTTAAAGTGGTGGAAAACAATGTTGAAAAGGAAGGAAGACTGCATCTTATTTCACTGAATCCACTTTATGAGTCATATGATATTGATATTAAAGAAGTGAAAGAGATATGGAAATTTGTTCATTATATAAGCTCTGAAATACCTGAACCCAACCTTCCGAAAGAGAAACTGACAGAAGAAGTACAATCGCTGAAACAACAAGTAAGGGCAATCCAGACAAAACTGAACTTGTAAATAAGAAGAACCGCAGAAGATTTGCTACGAACTACGAACTAATCACTACGAACTACGAACCAATCACTACGAACTATCTTATGTACGCAATATTAGACATAGAAACTACCGGACTTAATTCCGCAACAGAAAGGATAACGGAGATTGCCATATACATTCATGATGGAAAAAAGATAGTTGATCAGTTTCAAACCTTGCTTAATCCTGAAAAAAGAATCCCTTTCCGGATTACAGGACTTACCGGAATTAACAATAAGATGGTAAGAAATGCTCCCAGGTTTTGTGAAATAGCCAGGCAAATTATTGAGCTTACTGAAGACAAGGTCATTGTAGGGCATAATGTTGCATTTGATTATGGCTTTATACGTGCTGAATTCAGGAGGTTGTTTTACGAGTATAAAAGAAAAACAATTTGTACACGTAAGCTTGCCAGGAAATTCTTGCCTGGAAGGAAGTCATACGGACTGGGAGTTCTATGTAATGATATCAATATTAAAATCAATAACCGCCACAGGGCAGGTGGTGATGCACTTGCTACCGTAAGTTTATTTGAATATCTTAATCAGATCAGTCATGAGCCATTAATTAAAAATGTGAAGGGATATAATTCTAACCTCAAAGCACAAATTATTGATGATCTTCCCGGAGAAACTGGAGTATACTATTTCCTGAATGAAAATAATGAGCCTATTTATATCGGAAAGAGCACTGATATTCGGAGCAGAATAATAAGTCACTTAAATAATAATAAAACAAAAAGAGCCATTGATCTCAGAGAACAGGCAGTAAATATCACATATGAACTAACAGGAAGCGAGCTTACAGCCCTGTTGCTTGAATCATATGAAATAAAATGTCATAAACCGGTATTTAACAGATCCCTGAGAAGATCCAGCTTTCCATATGGTTTATTTGATGTTATTGATGAGAATACATACATCAACTTAGTGATCAAAAGAATTAAAAAGGATGACATTCCTCTTACTTGTTATAACAACCTCAAGGAAGCCCGGGAACATGTCAGTTACCTTGTTGGAGAACACACTCTTTGCCAGAAACTTACAGGTTTTTATAAAACATCATCCACATGTTTTAATTATCAGATACATAAATGCCTGGGTGCATGTAATCAGCTTGAAAACCCTGAATCATACAATAAAAGAGTGCAGGAAGCTATCCATCGCTATCTGTATGATGACCTGAATTTCTATATCATCGATAAAGGCAGAGCATCCAATGAAAGGTCTGTGGTAAAGGTTTCCAATGGAAGATACATTGGTTTCGGTCATATCAACATTAACGATATGAAATACGCTGAAAACATAATGGATTGTATAAAAAAATATCCTGACAACAAAGACTCTCAGGTGATAATTAAAGGATATCTGCGAAAGCATAAACCATCAGTAACAATCCTTAAAATTGAACATAATTCCCTGAACATGAATGAGGTGCGAAATATAATGGCATAATAATTAAGCAGATAACCAGGAGTGCCTGTATTGTTAAAAGCTTTATGTATAATAAGCAATAGAGGATCTAAATTCTATTAACGAAGCATTGTTCCAATACCAAATCCAAGAAATATTACTACATAGAAAAGAATAGCAATTATTGTAAGAACTCCAATGAAGGTGAAAAAATTCTTTAAGTTCCGCATTGCAGTTTCAAGTCTATATTCATCTTTATAAAGGATAGCCTTTTTTGAATGAATTGAGAACTGAACCAGAAAGTATGCAGGAAAAAAATGCAAAATTGCTCCTATGAAATAAAAAAATACAATAAGACCTAATGGGAATAATGTCGTATGTGTACCAATTGGTAATGAATCATATAACATTCCTGTTAACATAAGTAAGGCTATAATTATTATAAAACCTATGAAAATAAATCCCAGGATAGCAAAAAACATTGTCCACTTTCTTGATGAATTCAGATAATTTAAGCTCTGATCGTTAAATTCAAGTTTATCTTTGATTTCATTGTTTTCCATAATATTTCTTTTAGGGTTAATAGTTACATAGTTACGAAAAAATAAAATGATAATCAACTGCAATAAAACAAATATGCCTTTCCGGAGCATCGTATTTGTGAAATATACGACATTATGCACCAGAAAGGCATATGATTATATTAAATAGAGATTATTAATTCACTATGAATTTTC
>CAZDWF010000033.1:0-29622 GCA_964508895.1 uncultured Bacteroidales bacterium | reverse complement strand
TATTGCAGAATGAATTAAAATTTAGGATTATGGAAGAATTCAGTCATATTGATAATGATGTTTCCAAAAGCTTCATGGAAATCATGAGTGAGAGTATCAAAAAAAGGAAAAGAGGTGAACCTGTTCGTTTTGTTTATGATAAGAAAATACCGGAAGCTTTGCTGAAAATTGTAATTAAGAAGTTTAATATTACTAAAAGAGATCAATTGCGGGCTGGTGGCAGATATCATAATTTCAAAGATTTTATGGGATTTCCAGATATGGATAAAAAGGAATTGAGATATCCTCCCTCACCTCCTCTGAAGCATAAAGACCTTCCTTCAAATAAAAGCATTATTGAAATAATGAAGGAAAAGGATGTTATGCTTCATTATCCCTATCAATCATTCCAATACATTGTTGATCTGTTAAGAGAAGCATCCATTGATCCATTGGTTAGGGCAATTAAGATGACATTTTACAGGGCCGCCAAGGATAGCAGTCTGATGAATGCTCTTATCAATGCCCGCAGGAACGGAAAAGAAGTTACCGTCTTCATGGAATTGCAGGCAAGATTTGATGAGGCTGCAAATATTTTTTGGACAAACAGGTTGCAGGAAGAAGGAGTTAAGATCATACAAACTATTCCGGGATTTAAGGTACACAGCAAATTAATGCAGATCCGCCGGAAAGAGAATGGAAAGAACATCTATTATGCAAATATCAGTACAGGTAATTTTAATGAATCCACTGCAAGGGTTTATGCTGATGACAGCCTTTTAACAGCAAGACAGGAAATAACCACAGAGGTTAATAAAGTATTCCATCTCTTCGAATCAAAGTTCATAATGCCAACTTTTAATACTCTTATTGTGGCTCCATTTTACATCCGTGATTTCTTTATGAATATGTTGGATAATGAAATTGAAAATGCAAAAGCTGGAAATGAATCCTGGGCTATACTTAAAATGAATAGCCTTGTCGATAAGAAAATTATCAGGAAACTTTATGAAGCATCGCAGGCAGGAGTGAAGATTAAGCTTATTGTAAGAGGGATATGCATTATTGTTCCAGGAGAAAAAGGACTTAGTGAAAACATAGATGCAATAAGCATAGTAGATAAGTTCCTTGAGCATTCAAGGGTATATGTATTTTGTAATGGTGGAGATAATAAATATTATATATCCTCCGCCGACTGGATGCCACGAAACTTTGATCACAGAGTTGAGATCGCATGCCCTGTTTTCGATGAAGAAATCCAGCAGGAGCTGATGGATATGCTTCAGATCCAGCTGAGAGATAACTGCAAAGCCCGCCTCCTTGGTTGTGATAACCTGAATGAATACAGGAAGCCTCATGATCTTCAGATACACCGGTCGCAGTTTGATATATACGATTATTTCAAAGCAAAGCTGGAAAGTTAAAATAATACCTCTTTCTTCCCCTCATGCCTTACAGTTTATCCCGTTCAGGCGGGATGTTACGCGTCACGATTTATATTTATATTTGCACAGATTTCAAAAAATATTTAAAATGATACTATTCGATGAAGCAATAAATGCTGTGCTGGAAGAGGTCCCTGAGATGGGAACAGAAAAAGTACCCTTTGATGAATCACTGAACAGAATACTTGCAGAAAATATAAAATCCGACATGGATATGCCTCCATTTGATAAATCGGCAATGGATGGGTTTGCCTGTCGTTTGGAAGATATTGATAAAGAATTGGAAATTATCGAAATTATTCCCGCAGGAAAAGCTCCTGAAAAAGTTATAAAATCCGGGCAATGTGCTAAGATCATGACTGGTGCGAAGGTCCCCAAGGGTGCTAATTGTGTTGTGAAAGTGGAAGATAGTAAACTTATCTCTGAGAATATTGTCAGATTCACAGTGGAAACAACAAAGACAAATATTGCATATAAAGGGGAAGATGTTAAAGAAGGAAATATTGTTCTTCAAAAAGGTATTCTTATTAAACCTCAGCATATTGCAGTAATGGCTTCCGTGGGATGTGTCCTTTCTGAAGTTGCTGAAATGGTAACAGTAGGAATAATCTCTACAGGTGATGAAATCGTTGAGCCATTTGAAAAGCCTTCTTCCTCTCAAATCAGGAATAGCAACGGACATCAACTTCTTGCACAGGTAGAAGATCTGAATTGCGTTTCCAATTATTATGGCATTGCTGCCGATGATGAACAGCTTAGCTTCGATATAATTGTAAAAGCCCTTCAGGAAAATGATCTTGTTCTGTTAACAGGTGGGGTTTCTATGGGTGATTTTGATTTTATCCCTAAAGTTTTTGAACGGATAGGAATCGAACTGGAATTCAAAACTGTTGCAATACAGCCCGGGAAACCCACAGTGTTTGGAAAGTATGATGATAAAAGGATATTCGGACTACCTGGTAATCCTGTTTCGGCTTTTAATACCTTTGACCTGTTCGTCAGACCATTGATCATGAAAATGATGGGTGCAAATAAAATATTTGATTTGCTGAAACTACCTTTAGGAAAAACTTATAAACGTAGAAAAGCTGGCCGTACATCCTGGATGCCTGTACAAATTAAAGAGGATGGAAAAGTTTATCCTATGGAGTATCATGGTTCGGCTCATATTAATTCACTTGTGTTTGCTGATGGCTTTATCTCAATCCCCCTGGGAAAATCAATTATAGAAGAAGGAGAAATTGTTGATGTTAGACCCATTTAACAGAAAAATTAATTACCTCAGGGTTTCAGTAACTGACAGATGCAATTTGCGTTGTACCTATTGCATGCCTTCCTGTGGTATTAAACTGCTCGATCACAGTGAAGTGCTTTCTTATGATGAAATTATTGAACTTGTAAGGGAAGCAGTTTCAATGGGAATTGATAAAGTGAGGCTTACCGGCGGAGAACCTCTTGTAAGAAGAGGAGTGATGTACCTTGTTGAGGAGATAGGAAAGATAGATGGGATTAAAGATTTCTCATTGACCACAAATGGAGTACTCCTCGATAAATTCTCAAAAGATCTTAAGAAGGCTGGAATAAACAGGGTAAATATTAGTCTTGATACAATAAATCCAAAGAGGTTCAAAGAGATTACAAGAGTTGGGAATGTCGAAGATGTATTTCGTGGTATTGAAGCAGCAAGAAATACAGGATTGTTACCAATAAAGATCAATTGTGTTATACAGGAATCAGAAAATGAACCGGATGCAAGGGATGTGAAAAATTATTGCGATGAGAATAGTCTTAAAGTACGCTTTATCAAACAAATGACTTTATCATCAGGAACCTTCTCTAAAGTAATCGGTGGTGAGGGTGGTCATTGTAATATTTGTAACAGATTACGCTTAACAGCAAACGGCATGATTAAACCATGTTTGTTTAATGATATCGAATACAATGTGCGTGAGCTTGGTGCAAAAAAGGCTTTACAATTGGCTTTGGATAATAAACCAAGGTGTGGTTCTGTTAATCATACAGGAAGGTTTTATAATATTGGAGGGTAGAATTGCAGAATGCATATTGCAGAATGAATTAAAATTTAGGATTATGGAAGAATTCAGTCATATTGATAAAAAAGGAAAAGCAAAAATGGTTGATGTTGGGAATAAACCTGATCAACTTAGAATTGCTATTGCCAGTGGATTTATAAAACTGGCCCCAGAAACAATCACTCTTATTAAAGAGAATAATATTAAAAAAGGTGATGTATTGACCCTTGCTGAATTCGCTGGAATACAGGCGGCCAAGAAAACAAGTGAACTCATACCTCTTTGTCATCCATTGAGGATCACCAAAATTGACCTTAGAGCTAAATTGCAGCAAGAAGGCGTTTTTGTTGAGAGTGAAATCAGATGTGTCGGACAAACTGGTGTTGAGATGGAAGCTCTTACTGCTGTGCAGGTTGCTTTGCTTACAGTTTATGATATGTGCAAGTCTGTTGATAAAAATATGATCATTGAAAATGTAAAACTAGATAGTAAGACAAAGACAGATATATCTTTTTCTGATGAATAAAATTCTGAAACTATTGATTTTTACTTTTTTGCTGATATCTGCCAGTGTTAATGCACAGGTAAATATCCGGCACTTTATGTCGATGGGCGAAAATGCACTTAGAAATAGTAATTATCAGGATGCTTTGAAAAATTTCAATGTAGTTATTACATTTAAGCCTGATCTCTTTGAACCTTATTTCCTAAGAGGTATAGCCAAATTCAACCTGGGAGATTTCATTGGTGCCGACCGCGATTTTTCTAAAAGTATTGATATGCATCCTCTTTATTCTCATGCTTATCACTATCGTGCCATCACACGTGATCAGATGAAGAATTACCATAAAGGAATCCTGGATTTTAATAAAGCATTGGAGATAGATCCATTCAATGCGGATATCTACGTTAGCCGAGGAGCTACACGCATTCATATGAAGAGTTATATAAGTGCAGTGCAAGACCTTGATATGGCAATTAAATATGATGCCAATAATCCGCTTGCATATTTGAACAGGGCTGTAGCAAAGAATCTTCTCAAACAAAATGAAGAAGCAATAAAAGATTGCAATAAAGCAATTCAGCTCGATTATTTCAATACGGGTGCATACCTTAAACGTGGATTGATAAAAATGGAGATTGAAAAATACGATTCGGCATTAATAGACTTTGAACAGGCAATAAAACTGGATCCATCAGATCCATATGCTTACTTCAACCGTGCAATGGTGAAAGTTTATCTTAATGATTCCATTGGTGCCTTAAATGACTATAATAAGGTAATTGGAATGGATCCATACAATGCCCTTACATTCTATAACAGGGCATTGTTGAAAACGAATCTGAAAGACTATGATGGTGCACTGGAAGATTATACCAATGTTATCCTGATCAACCCGGATAATGTTTATACATATTATAACAGGGGATATATTAAACATGAGTTAAAGGATTATAAGGGTGCTATTAAGGATTACAATAAGGCACTGGAGTTATTTCCTGATTTTGCAGGAGCCTATATAAACAGATCTGCAGCGCGCGCAAATATTGGTGATCACCAGGGAGCTAAGGAAGATAATGCAAAGGCTATGTCAATTATTAATGCACTTCATGGAGAAGATGCATACACCGATGCCCTTATGAGAAGATATGCTGATTCAGCATATTTCCAGAAGATCATTCAATTTGAGGCCGACTTTAAAGGACAGGTTGATGAAAGCAGTATTGCTAAAATGGATAAGAGCATAATTCCGGAACCATTTTTTGTTGTTTTATTAGTGACTGATGATCAGGAATATCTGGATCAGGCACGATCAGAGCACTATTTCCTGAAAATCCTTGAGGTACCGATAAGCAGGAGAATCACATCAACATTTGGACTAACAAATGAAATTCTCAGCCTTGACCATTCTCAGATAGATAGACAAACAAGAATTGCAGATTCTTTATTAATCTATAATCCCTATTCAAAGGAAGCTTATTTCTATAAAGGCGTGATCAATGGCAGTCTTCAGAATTATAAGGATGCCCTGGATGCTTATACCAAAGCTATTGAGATTGATCCAAAATTTGCGCTGGCTTATTTGAACCGGTCTATTGTTTATTATGAGATCGATATGAACAACTATACTGAAGAAACCATGGGGCAGGAAATAACTATTTCCTGGGGAAAGAATGATCCTCAATATGTTATTAAGGAGAGCAAGATCCCGGAATTTAAAAAGTCACTGAAAGATATTAATAGAGCCATTGAATTAGATCCGGAGCTGGCAGTTGCTTATTTCAACAGGGCAAATATCAAACTGGCCCTGAAAGATTATACCGGAGCAATAGCAGACTTCAGTATTGCTATTGAAAAAGAGCCAGAACTGGGAGAGGCATATTTTAACAGGGGCCTGACCTGCCTGTATCTTAAAGATACAAGGAAAGCATGCAATGATCTTGGTAAGGCAGGAGAGTTTGGAGTAACTGAAGCTTATAAAGCAATTAACAGATACTGTTATAAATACTAGCTATTAGTTTTTAGCACTTAACCTTAAGTGGATTGCTTATTGCCAGATTTGATTAACCAGACTCCATTAGCTAAACGCTAATATATATGCATTGCTTTAAAGATATAACTCAGCAATCCCATTCCTAAAAAGACAAATGAAAGGATTATAGCGATCAAAGCAAGTAACCCACTAATTGTAAAATAGGTTTTTAGCTGATTCATAGATTTTATCATCTCTGATTTATCACCCATTATAAAAGCCTTTTCAGCGGATGAAGCAGCCTGAAAAATAAGTATCCCAAGCCATATAGGTAGCCAGGCGATTAGGATTCCAACAATGGTAAATACAAGCATTACTCCATAAATAATTGATAAGATACCAAGGAATTTCATCCAGCCTCGACTCATAAATAATGGTGAACTAACTTCCTTAATTAAATTTGATTGTTCGTTTTGTTCCATGATGAATTGATTTTTTTGTTCTAATTTTGTTGTTTATAAAGTTAATTAAATTTCGTATCGCGTTACGCGTCACGCGTCACGTTGAAGAATTTAAAGTTTATGTTATGGGTAAAGACATTAAGATATTATCAGTTAATATTTCAGAGAAAAAAGGTACGGTAAAGAAGCCTGTTGAAGAGATAGTTTTGTCAGAAATTGGTGTTGAAGGCGATGCGCATTCAGGAAGCTGGCACCGTCAGATAAGTATGCTGGCAAAAGAAAGCGTTGATAAGTTCTCTGCACTTGCTAAAAGGAAAATTGAGTTTGGAGAATTTGCTGAAAATATTACAACAGAAGGAATGCTTCTTTATGAATGCAAACCATTTGATCTTTTTGTTGCTGGTGAAATAATATTGGAGGTAACACAGATAGGTAAAAAATGCCATGGTGATGATTGTGCCATTTTCAGGGAGGTAGGCAATTGTGTAATGCCAAAGGAAGGAATCTTCTGCAGGGTGGTTAAAGGTGGAAAATTAAAAGCTGGTGTTGAGTTTGAATATATTCCCAGGATGTTTTCAGCAAGGATAATTACTCTTAGTGACAGGGCGTACAAAGGTGAATATGATGATTTAAGTGGTCCGAGGATCACAAATTTATTGCAGGATTACTTTAATTCAATTTCCTGGAGACTGGAGACAGAAAATATTATCATTCCTGATGAAGAAGAAAAACTTGATATTCTCTTAAAAGATGCCAGGGAGAAAGATATTGATATAGTAATTACTACCGGAGGCACCGGGATCGGATTCAGAGATATTAGTCCTGAAGTAGTTGCCGCAAACCTTGATAAGGAGATACCTGGCATTATGGAAATGATAAGGATGAAATTCGGTGCTGAAAAACCAAATGCCTTGTTAAGCAGAAGTGTCGCAGGTGTAATGGAAAACTCTATTGTTTTTGCTCTTCCTGGAAGTGTTAAAGCAGTGAATGAATATATGCCTGAGATATTAAAAACCCTTAAACATATGTTTTTGATGTTGCATGGAATCAACGCTCATTAAACAGTATGGAAAATCTATTATTACGTTTTGCTACTAAAGAAGATATGCCATTTGTTCTTGAACTTATAAAAGAACTGGCAAGTTATGAAAGAGCTCCTGATGAAGTTACCATAAGCATCGGTGATCTGGAAAAAGATGGATTTGGAGATAATCCAATCTTTAAAGCATTACTTGCTGTTGTGGATGATCAAATTGCAGGAATGTCATTTTATTACTATTCGTATTCCACGTGGAAGGGAAAATGTATATATATTGAGGATATAATAGTGAAAGAAGCATTCAGAGGAAAAGGTGTTGGCAGCATTCTCTTTGATGAAATAATAGAAATTGCATATCAGGAAGATGCTCGTCGTTTAGAATGGCAGGTCCTTGACTGGAATGAACCAGGAATTAACTTTTATAAAAAGTACGATGCTGATTTCGATAATTCGTGGGTTAATGGAAAATTAACAAGGGAATCCATCATTAAATATATTAAGAATGGAAAGAAATAAAGCATTTAAATTTTTAAAGGATTATATAAAAAGCGACAGAATGATTTCTCATTCCCTGGCTTCTGAAGCTGTTTTAAGAGCTCTGGCAGAAAAGCTAGGCGAAGATGTTGAGAAATGGGGATTGGCAGGATTGTTACACGACTTGGATGTTGAAATTACAAATGCCGATCCGAAAACTCATAGCCATGAGACCGTTAGGATTTTAAAAGAAAAGGGGATTGATGATGATATCATAGAGGCGATTCGATTGCATAATGAATATGCTCATCCTGATAAAAGATCTAAGAAATTTCACCATGCCCTGGCTGCCGGAGAAACAATTACAGGATTAGTAGTGGCAACAACACTGGTTTATCCTGATAAGAAACTTGCAAGTGTTAAGCCAAAATCAGTTGTAAAGAGGATGAAACAAAAAGCATTTGCAGCTTCTGTAAATCGTGATACTATACGTGAATGTGAACAAATTGGGCTTCCTCTGGCTGATTTTGCAATTCTGGCAGTCGAAGCTATGAGAGGAATAAGTGATGATCTCGGGCTCTGATCTTTTCAACAGTGAAAAAGTTAATTACTTTTTAATCTCCAATATAACAAGTATCATATCTGCTATAACTTTGTAAAAAAGCATTCTCTCTTTATGTGGTACCGTATTTTCAAAATAGTAAGCAATAAGTATTTTATTGCTACCGCCTTTTTTATTATCTGGCTGAGTTTTTTTGACAGCAACAGTCTTATTATTCAGCAAAGTTTATCCTCACAGCTTAGCGGCATGAAAAAGGAAATGAAGTTCTACGAAACTGAAATCCAAAAGTACAATCAAACCATCAAAGAACTGACAGGAGATATGAAAACACTGGAAAAATTCGCCCGTGAAAAATATTTGATGAAAAAGGATAATGAGGATGTTTTTGTTGTTGTGGAGGAGAAAGAATGATGTAATTGGGCGATTGTCGTTTGTCGATTTTCGTCTCGTTTTTAACGAGATCGAACTGATTTAAGATTTGAGAGTTATGAATGCTCGTAAAAATGCTATTAGAGTATGATAAGTATTTTTCAACGCATCATGTTAGCTAACAGCAAAATCAGCAATCATCTTGCTCCTTGCCCCTTGCGACTTGCCTCTTGCGACTTGAACCCTTACCTCACAACAATCACCGTTCCGGTCTTAGTGAAATCATTCCTGCCAATAGCATATACAATCTTGTACACATAGCTTCCTCCCTGGAGTATTTCACTATTGTAGCTTCCATCCCATCCTGAAGTTATATCAGATGATTCAAATAATAATTGTCCCCAGCGATTGTAGATCTGCATTTTGAATGAGGTAATATTATCCGTTGAGCCAACAGGCATAAACTCGTCGTTCAATCCGTCTCCATCAGGAGTGAATGCGTTTGGCAGGTAAAAATGATTGGATATGGGTTCAGGTGGATGGGGGTCTGCCCAGAACAACACATAAACAGAATCTTCACCTATACAACCGGGTTGGGATTCGATGATCACAGTATACCAGGCTTCATAATCTGCAAGTATATACTGAGTAGTATCGCCGGTATTCCATTGATAGCTCACATAATTGCTCCCTGCATCCAGTTGTATGGGATCTTCAGTGACAATTGTATCCTGTGCAGATATAGCCGGTACAGGCGATGGATGTACTAACAATCCCACAGAATTATCAGCATAACAATTAAGTGTATCTGTTACACGTAATGAGTATGTTCCTGATTGGTTTTGCTGCACATTATAAATGCTCAGAATTTCATCCTGGGAAGTTATTCCTGCAGGATCGGTCCACAGATAACTCACGTCTCCATTGCTTGAAAATACTATGGGTGTGATATTAATGTCATCTCCCTGGCATACTTCCAGGTCAGGGCCCAACACAAAAAATACTTCTTTGTATATCTTTATGCTGCCAACAAAATAATCTACCGGAATAGTTAATCCTGAAGAATTCAGGAACAAACTTGCTCCCGCACTGCCATCCCAGCTCACAAAGCTTAATCCCGGATCCAGGGATTGAAAAACAAGATCAGTCATAATGGTGTTATCCGGTAAGCTAAGCGGAGCAGCATGCCACGACAGTTCCACTTTCCCTTCAGCAGGGAATAGCATTACTTCTAATGAATCTTCCAATGCTGGGTGAGTATTGGAAAACCCGTTGCATATCAGTAAGCTCTTGTTATAAATCAAGGTAGTTTTGAAGTATGCCACATCGTTGAAACTACTGACACTTAAAGGTACAAAAGCAGCATTGCCCGGACACACTTCATCATCTCCAGCCACTGCCTGAAGGCGAATAGTAAGTTCCTCAGGAACTTCCACAACGAATGTGGTATCACATCCTACTTCATCCATTACCACACAGGTATAAAAGCCATGAACAAGACCGTAAAACCCACCATCGTTCACCTGGAAATTCAAACCATTGTCATTAGAGTAGAATATTGTATCCCCTCCCCCGATAGCTGAAAGTTCTATAAATCCGTTACTTTGACCTGTGGCACATGGCCCTATGGTAATATCGGTAATTTCAGGAGATTCTGTATTCTGAACAATTACAGGGTTGTTAATATAAGCACACTCACAATTCGTCGAATCCTTTACCCTGACAGCATAACTCCCGGCTGATATTCCTGTAAACAGGCCTTGATTATTATAATATGTTACTCCATTATCAAGGGAATAAAACAGCATTTCTCCCAGGCCGGAAACAGCTATAACAGTGATAGTGGCATCCTGTTGACTGCAATGCTCTTGTGTATATTCCACTTTCTCTATCAATACATCACCGGCATCGTAAATGCTGTATGGGCCAAAAGGAGTGATACAGCTATTCCCATCTGTAACCTCCAAAGTATAATTTCCTACCGGAAGATGATAAATGTCCAAAGAGTTGGAGACAGGATTGCCCATGTCATCCAGCCATTGATATGAAACAGGAGGAATGCCACTAACAACCAGGCCTTTGATCACTCCTGTGCTTCCGCCACAGGTAGTAGGGATTATTTCCAGATTAGTCGTATCTGCTATTGCAGGAGGGTAGGCTGATAAATGAATGGAATCTGTTTCAAAACATCCTGCATCATCAGTGACCTGAACCCAATACCAACCGGTATCAGTAACAGTGATCTGGCTAACCCCGAAAGCACCTGTACTCCAGACATACATCTGCGGACCACATTCGGCATCCAGGATGATCCCGCTTGTGGAGCAAAAAGTAGTATCCGGACCAAGGTCCGGCTCAGGGGCATATTCCACTTCAACCATACGGGAGGTTTCCTCAATACGACCACTTGGATATTCCACACGCACAGACACTTCGTATTCTCCTCCATCAGAAAACTTATGGGTGGCATGAGGTATGCCGGAAATATTATTGAATCCTGATGCAGGGTCATCAAAGTTCCATTCTATGGAAACAGGATCAGGAAAAAACCAGGGATCAAAAGCAAAAGTATCGCTTTCACATATTCCATCGAAATCAAAGCGGAAGAGGAAATCCACGGCAAAATTTACAAATGCACTACATACATTTCCCTGTGAAAAAACAAAAGCATTAGGTTGATGGTTGCATGCAAGGCCATGTTTCCCGGGATCGTGAATGACTCCCACATATTCGTTAATAGGATTCGGGGGTTGAAAAGCTGCATGTCTGAAAAACAAATAGATTTTCCCATCGGATGCCAGTTGCAGGTGCCTTCCCTGTCCATCGCCAACTTCTATAATAGATTGCTCGAAAGTGACCGAATCTTCAATGTACTGCATATCCATTTGAAATACATGAGTATTGGAGTCTGCATACAAGGTTCCTCCCAGGTACATGAATTTTGAACAGGGTGAGAATTCACAATTATAGGTCGTGTAAGCGGGGTTGTTTGGAAAAACAATATCCCTTAGTCTGAATTTGGATAGATATTCAATACTTCCTGTTTTGACATCGAATTTATATAACTCCACATCAGGCCGGAAACAGGCCACCAGATATTTTTTATCGTATGAAACCTTCATAAATCCCATGCGATCACTACCCAGGTAATCCTTATTGGGAGCAGGGCTTAAAACAGGCTGGGGATTCACTCCTTCAGAAGTAACCAGGAAGGCAGCAAATTTATCCTCGTGATATTTTCTAGTAATGATCCAATAGTCTTCTTTGTTTTTCAGGTATACTGCCTGGATCTGATCCGCAGCATCATAGCCGGCAGCCAGTGTATCGATATCTATAATTTCTCCCAAACCGTTATTAAGGCTCATATCCACGATATAATAGAACATGGGATTAGGATATCGATGCATGCGTGCAGTAAAAATATAAAACAAACTGTCCGATCCGGGAACAGGTAAGCTAATAGCTGATTGTGCACCCTGCTTCCAGGCATAACACCCAACACTATTCATAGATGCATGATGGTTACTGTTATAAACAGAATCACCCATAGAATAAAACAGGAGGTTGCCATTGGTGTCACACATAGTTGCCGTGGCTCCCCAGCCTTGTCCGCCAAAAGGACAAGAGGTGTTTTCCACAGGCGAACCGCTGTTAAAGTCCAGGCCAAGTTCATCTGCCCAAAACCAGAAATTGGTACGTTTGTTGGGCTGGGAAAAAGCATCCAAACTCCCTCCGATAAGAAGAAAAACAATGATTAGTGTAAGAAGGGTTTTCATTGGTTTGGAGGAGATTGCTATAAATCAAACATAAAGATACGAAAACAAGATACAAGTCGCAAGGGGGCAAGGGAAGTCTATCGTTGAAGTGATCGCGCTCGTCTCCAGACACGTCCCATCTGATTTATCCACCTCACCCCCGGCCCCTCTCCTCAAGGAGAGGGGAGAGTGCAACTAGCCGACTATTCAAGGAACAACAATTTAATATATACACTGCAGTGGTCCCTTCTCCTTGAGAGCCTGTCCCGCTTTGGCGGGAAGAAGGGATTTCGGGATGAGGTGATTACAATCTAATCAGCAATCATTATGTTCCATGTTCTATGTTTGGTTTAGGATTTAACATGTACGAATTTTCACATTATGCCATTCATTTGCTTAATTGTCAATTTATAATTTATAGTTTTTTCACCCCCCCCCCTTAATCCCCCCAAATGGGGGGAATGGTACCTTGATTTATCTTTTATAGAATTGGACACTGCATCTGTATTAGGATTTAAGAGAAGAACCCAAATCCATAAATAATAGATACAAACTGATTAGCGCTTCTCCCCTCCACATTTGGTGAGGGGCGGGGGGTGGGGTGGTATTCATTGCTAATTAAGTGATGGCTGATTAAATGATTTCTAACGCATCATGCTTTAGCTATAGTGTCAGATCTTCTCCTTCCCTGCCTGCAGGGAGGGCCAGGTATACATTCATCTTTATCCCCAAACAAAAACAGACAATCGTAAATCAGTTCGATCTCGTTAAAAACGAGACGAAAATCGACAAACGACAGTCGTCCCATTCTATCTATTATCATACGGGATCCACATCCAATTGCACTAAAACCCTTTTAAACCTGAGGTCTTCATTCAATTCATTTATTCCGTCCAGGATCTTTTGTTTTATAAAACTTACTGATGAACTTTTCTCCAGCTTTATGAGAATGTGCATAATATATTGGTTCTTGAGGCGGGAGACAAGAGGGAATTCAGGGCCCAATACACGTGTGCCAAGTGATCCTGAAAGATTATCTTTTAAATGAAATGATGCTTTTTTTACAATCTCTATATCTCTTTGTTTTAATTTGATAAGAATTAAACGATAATAGGGTGGATACTTGAAATTCTGACGTTCAGCCATTTGCTGTTTGTAAAAACTATTGAAGGAATTGTTTAGTAAGTGTTGCAGTACTGTATGTTCAGGATTATAGGTCTGAATAAGTACATTCCCTCTTTTCTCTTTTCTTCCAGACCTTCCACTTACCTGGGTAAGCAACTGAAAACTTCTTTCAAAAGACCTGAAATCAGGAAAATTGATCATGTTATCTGCATTCATTATACCTACCAGTGATACATTATCGAAATCAAGACCTTTGGTGATCATTTGAGTCCCAACGAGTATGTCAATATTTCCTGCCTCAAAATTATTGATAATGTGCTGGTGTGAATGCTTGGTCCTTGTGGTGTCATAATCCATCCTGCGGACTTTTGCTTCAGGGAAAAATATGGATAATTCTTCTTCAATTTTTTCGGTTCCAAATCCTTTCATGAAGATCTTATTGCTTCCGCATTCAGGACAACGGGAAGGAACATTTGTTTGATAACCACAATAATGACAGCGAATGTTTTTTGTCAACTTATGATAGGTCAGAGATATATCACAGTGAATACACATTGGAATATATCCACAATTATGACACTCAAGATGGGGGGAAAACCCTCTTCTGTTCTGGAATAGTATTATCTGTTTTTTTTCATCCAGAGTTTTCCGTATTGCTTCAACAAGAATCGATGAAAAATGTGATTTCCTTTTATTAGTGAGATGATCTTTCCTTAAATCCACAACCGTTAATACAGGCAATTCAATATTTCCGTATCTCTCATGGATTGTAATATATCCAAACTTTTCTTGCTGGCAATTATAAAGACTCTCAAAGGAAGGTGTTGCTGATCCTAGCAAAGTTTTGGACTTATAAAGTGATGCAAGGTAAATGGCTGAATCTCTGGCATTGTAACGCGGAGCAGGGTCATATTGCTTGTATGATGTATCATGTTCTTCATCCACGATTACAAGACCAAGATTTCTGAAAGGAAGAAACAATGATGATCTTGCCCCCAGAATTATAGGGGAGTTTTTCCATGTTTCATCTCCTGCAACCTTATTCCATGTTTCGACTCTTTCATTTTCATTGAACTTTGAATGAAATACTGAGATCTTTGATCCGAAATATTTCTGAAGCCTCCTGATAATCTGAGTTGTAAGTGCAATTTCCGGAAGCAGGTATAAAACCTGCTGGCCTTTATCAATAGTTTCCTGTATGAGTTTTATATAGATCTCTGTTTTTCCGCTGGAAGTTACTCCGTGTAATAAGCAAACATCCTTCACTTTAAATGATCCTTTTATTTCATCAAGAGCCTGCTTTTGTTTTTTTGTTAATTCAATTTCATCAGGATGGGATGTGCTTTTAATATTTTGTGGCAATCTGTCAACTTCTTTATGATATATTTCCAGTATTCCTTTTTTTACCAAACCATTGATCTGAGCATGTGTCCCATCAACACTCCTGAGTAATTCTGTTCTTTTAACTTCAGATTTACCATCCTGATCATTCCTTGAAAGATTTATAAATGAAATAAGTATCTGTAATTGCCTGAATGCTTTTTTCCCCAGCTCATCGAAAACTTCCTTTATCTTTTCTTCTTCTTCGTATTCATCAGTGAACCTGACAAAGGCCTCAACTTTAGGTTTGTATCTTCTTTTTATTTCTTCCTGCACATTGATTATATCCTTTGCCAGTAGGGTGTTGATCAAGTGGAGCACTTTTTTCTGTTGTAAAATATCACTGATCTCATCAATGCTAAGTTCATCCTGGTTTAGAAGTGCTTCAATAATAAGGCCCTCTTTTTCTGAAAGGCTGCCAACATTTATATTCTCCGGATTTTTCAGGATGATCTTGCTTTCACTTGCCAGCTTTAATCCTGAAGGCAAAGCAACATTCATCACCTCACCTTTTGTGCATAGATAATATTCCGACATCCATTGCCAGAATTCCAGCTGTATTTCCTGGACCACAGCTTTTTCATCCAGGATGTCTAGTATGTATTTCACCTGACTTGCAGTGGGTATCCTGCTGTGAATCTCAGTAATCAGTCCGGCATAAATTTTTTTCTTTCCAAATTGAACGCTAACACGGATGCCTGGAGAAACAGCATCTTCTTTATCCCTGGGTATCCTGTACGTGAAAGTACCTGGAACAGGCAAGGGTAAAAGAACCTCTGCAAATAATGCTTTGCTTTCCGTGTTGTCCATTAATGATAATTTATATTGCCAGTATCCTTGCTATTTCCAGAAGAGAATAATTCATCTGCTGATGGTGCTTTATTGATTTTTCAAAAGGTGTATAAGCGATTTCATTTTTTATTTGTCCGACCATTACACCCTTCTTGCCCTCATTCAATGCCTTCACAGCAGCATGTCCTAATAAACTGGCCAGAACCCTGTCTGCTGCTGATGGCGATCCGCCTCTTTGAATATGTCCCAGAATTGATAAACGGGTTTCAAATTCAGGAAATTTCTCATTAATAGCCTGTGCTACTTCCAGTCCCCCTCCTGAATCATCTCCTTCTGCAACAATTATAATTCCTGATGTTTTATTCTTTTTCCAGTCATGCTTTAATAACCTGATCAGATTGTCGATATATGTTGGACTTTCAGGCACCAATATTTTTTCTGCACCACTGGCAATTCCCGACATTAAAGCAATAAAGCCGGCATCTCTCCCCATCACTTCAATTATAAATAACCTGTCGTGTGATGTAGCTGTATCCCTGATCTTATCCACAGCTTCCACTACCGTGTTAACAGCTGTGTCAAAACCGATGGTGAAATCTGTTCCAAACAGATCGTTGTCAATGGTTCCAGGTAAGCCGATTATAGGGAAATCAAATTCTGCTTCCAGGATTTTTGCTCCTGTGAATGTTCCGTCACCACCAATAACAACAAGTGCATCAATATTATTCTTTTTCAGAGTTTGATAAGCTTTCTCCCTGCCTTCTTTTTCATAGAACTTCAAACAACGATCCGACTTCAAAATGGTGCCGCCTCTTTGAATGATATTTGAAACAGAGCGACTGTGCAAATGCTCCATTTTATCTTTGATCAATCCCTGGTAACCTTTTCGGATGCCAAGCACCTCAATGCCATCATGAATGGCAGTTCGGGTTACTGCCCTGATAGCAGCATTCATTCCTGGAGAGTCACCTCCGGACGTCAAAACACCGATCCGTTTAATATTATTCATCCCACCCTAAATTCTTAATTCTTATTTCTTATTTCTTATTTCCTATCTCCTATCTCTTATCTCTTATTTCCCTTCCTGCTTCCGGAATACAGTTCAAATTTCAGAAATTTACACTCCAGTTGCCCGTTATACAGCTTGATTTTTCTGGAGGGTTTTAATCCAATATGTTTTGCTGATTCAAGATCTCCACTCAGTATCCAGGCAGTATAACCTTCATATTTATGTTTCATGGTGTTGCCAATAGATTGATAGAAATCTTTAGCATCATCAATTTTTATTCTTTCATCATAGGGAGGGTTTATGATGATCATCCCTGAATCCTCTGTTGCCTGGCTTTCAAAGAAATCCTGCTGTTTTACATTGACCATACGGCTTAATCCACACCCGGCCAGGTTTGATCGTGTGTCAGCAATACTTCTCCTGTCTTTATCGGCTCCTTCTATTAAATCACTGACTTTAGTGATAATTTTACTATCTGCTTTTTGCTTTATTTCTGAAAAAAGATCCCTGTTAAAGTTGCTCCAATGCTGAAAACAATATTTTTTCCTGAATTTTCCTGCAGGAACCTTGTAAAGAAGCATTGCAGCTTCGGTAAGCAAGGTGCCTGATCCACACATGGGGTCAAGTAGTTTGGTTTTTTGATCCCATTCGCTGAGTTTTATCATTCCTGCCGCAAGAACTTCATTAAGAGGAGCTATGCCGTTCTTGTTTCTGTACCCTCTTATATGCAGAGATCTTCCAGAACTATCTAAAGAGACAATACATTTATTTCCCACAAGATGTACATTGATCCTGATATCCGGGTCTTCAGCATCAACATTCGGGCGCTTATTAAATTTATCCCTGAACTGATCCACAATAGCATCTTTTGTTTTTAATGCTACATAAAGTGAATGGTCGAGCCTTGAATGAAAGCTTGTTGCGTCGACAGCAAAAGTTTGTTTGAGGTCAAAAACTTTTGCCCAGTCATAGTGTTTCACACCTCTGTAAAGCTGATCCTCGTTATGGGCAGAGAAAGAATTCAGAGGAACAAGAAATCTTAAAGCTAATCTTGATTGATAATTTAGCAAATAAAGATCAGCAAGGCTGCCTGTAATTTTTACTCCCCTGTTGATCTTTTCAACCTTATCAATACCCAGGTCTTTGACTTCCTGTACAAGAATATCTTCAAATCCTGCCAGGGTCTTACCGATAATCTCAAAACTATTCTCTAACAATGTAATCTGATTTGTATGTTAAAAGTCTTTATTTTTTTTGATCCTTTTCAATGTTAGCTTTTCCTGCATTTTCACATACCACATTGGTTTATGTTGCACTTTTGTGCTTATCAGGTATGCAATAGGTTTTGTTGAATCAAAGTGTTCAAAGATAATCTTTAAAATGGCAACTATAGGAACAACTACAAACATGCCAACTATACCCCATACTATACCACCTATAATTAAAGAAAATATAGTTGCAAGAGGGTTGAGGTGAACATAACTTCCTGTAATATTAGGAGTTAGTATGTTATTTTCAATAAACTGTATGACAACAAATAATAACAATACGCTTAATGCAAGATTGGGTGTATTACCGGTTAATAAAGCAAATGTAAATGGAATGCTGGCACCTATCCAGTTTCCGAAATATGGAATAAAACTGAAAATTGCTGAAATCACCCCGAAGATTATAGCATGCTGAACACCAATGAGATGTAATCCAAAGCTATTTAAAAATGACAAAATCAGAACAACAGTGAAAACCCCACCTACATATCTTGGTATTACAAAAGTGATCCTTTTGATAATGCTATTAACTGCTTCTTTTCTTCTTTCCGGTATTGCTTTTTGAATGGATTCAAAAATATGGTCGCGATACATTAAAAGATAAAACATAAAAACAGGGATAATACCCATTTTGAAAATAGTAGAAGTAGTTCCTGCAAATATGGAGTTTGTAAAACTATTACCTGCTCTAAAAATATTATTAACAGAATCTTTTATAAACTGCTTTTGTTCAGCAACAGACACATTAAAAGAGGCCTCAATGAATTTGCCTAATTTGTCAATATTAACGTGCGCCTGGGCTTTAAGGGATGGGAAGTCACCAATAAGGACTTCCAGGTTTCTGTATATAACTACCAGGACTATGGTAATTATTCCGAGAAATATTAAAATGCTAAGTAATATTGACAATCCTCTGTAAAAATGATGACGGTCAAAGAATTTCACCAATGGCAGAATTAAATAGCAAAAAAGACCTGCGAGCACAATAGGGCTAAGAAAGTTTTTCGCAATAACAATGCCATAGAAAAACAATATTATGAATAACAGGAATATCGTTATTCGCATAAGGAATGGGTATTTTTGTATCATTTTTATTATTGTTTGAGTTGTTTTTTGAAAATCAAGATACAAAATACTGAAAATTTCTTAAACATCATTTTATTTTTAATTCGGAGTGTAGTATCTCATCAAGCACCAAATATTCCTCTGCTCTCTTCTGATCCAGTGATCTTACCAGCTCATCATAAACTTCTTTTTTATCAGTGTTTTTTGCTAAAAACTTTTTAAGGAATGCCAGTGCATTTATTTTATCATGCCATGCCCCGAACATTGAGCCCAGGGTATTCAGTCTGTCATGATCAATATTTAATATTTCCTGAAGTGCCAGTTGTGTGTTCACTATATTGTTGAGGTAATATATGTCTTTGAGTATGCCACGGATGGCATGAAATCGTATATGGGATTTATCCTGTGAATATATCTCTTTTATTCTGTTTGCTTTCTCCCGTGCAAGCTCATTTCCTGTATTAACAAGATCCTCATCACTGATGTTTTTGGTGTTTGCTACAATCAGGTCATTAAATTCAGAAAGAAAGAAAAGATCATTATCTGTAAAAGACGATTTAAGTTTTTTATAAGACTTACTTTCCCGATTGGCAAGGTATTTAATATATGAAGTGTCGGAAATGTTAGTTTCATCTGTGAGAGTAATGTAGAGATCTGTTTGGACTTGTAAATCTCTTATACGGCCGGTTTTTTTGAAAATGGGCCTGTATTTTTTTATGTTTTCAGAAGCTGTAATTTTGGAGTTTGTGAGTACCTCCAGAAACTGTAACACAACCTTGGTTCTTTTCAGACTCAATCGAAAATTATGAATAGCTTCTGCATCATAATTCAATCTCAGGAGGTCGTAATTTCCTTTTATTAGATTGCTGTGTTTTTCAAAGTATTCATTTAGCATAAAGTGTGGGGCGCTGTTTTTCTTTTATACAAATGTCGGCATTTTTGATGACTTTTTTATGTTCACTTATGTACATATGTGTTCGTATTCATAAAGAAATAATTAATAAATCAGAAATACATTATTTGTATATTCGTCATTTTTAGTCGTTTATTATTTTTAGCATAGAATTTGTTAACAAAGGAGTAAATTTTTAATATGGTAAAATGGTTTATCTCACACCTCTGGAAAGAGTATACACGCTCTCCGAATTTTGGAAAAAGTAAAGGAATAAGCATATTGTTCGGTGTACTGCTTTTTCTGATGGTAGTTTACCTGCTTGCATTAGGGATTCTTATGGACAGAATCCTCAGGGAAGCATTTCCTGAGCAGGATCCGGTTGTTGTGTTCAATGGAGGATTGATCTTTTATTTTTTCGCAGACCTGCTAATAAGGTTTTTCATGCAGTCTTTGCCAAAGATGAATATTGAATCATACCTCCACCTCCCAATTAAGAAAAATGCTATTGTAAGGTTTGTTGTTTTAAGAACACTTACAAGTGCGTTTAATTTTCTCCCATTGTTTGTAATTATTCCTTTCACAATAATATCGGTATCGGAAATTTACGGACCTCAGGCAACCTTGATCTGGTTCCTTTCTATATTGATAATGGTTTGGGGAAACAACTTTCTGGCAACATACCTGAAACGACTTTTCGGATCAAAGCCCCGGATAATAGGCATGCTAAGCATCTTATTCCTGGCGATATTCATGTTGAATTATTTTTCAATTATCGACATCAACAGGATATCGGCCGCTTTCTTTGGGTTATTTCTCACAGATGTTATTTATATTTTAATACCTCTTGCTTATCTTTTCATATCGTATTATTTACATTATTCCTTCCTGAAAAGAAGACTCTATCCTGAAGAGATCAATACTAAAAAAGTACAGCGAGTTGATGCAATATCCAGGATAAAATATCTTAAAACCCTGGGAGCCCTCGGAACAATGATTGCATTAGATTTGAAAATGATCTGGAGGCATAAAAGAACACGAACAATAGTTTATATGACACCAGTATTTATTTTATATGGATTTTTCTTTTATCCAATGGAGATCTATGTACAACAAACAGGGATGCTGATTTTTGTCGGTGTATTTATGACCGGCGGTTTGATGATCAATTACAATAATTATGCTTTTGCTTATGAAAGCAATTATTTCGATGGCTTGATGGCAAACAATATTGATTTCAGGATGTATCTGAGAATGAAATATTTGAATTCTGTGTTGCTTTGCACTGTTTGTTATGTTATTACCATTCCTTACGTGTATTTTGGCACTGAGATTCTTTTGATAAATACTATGGCATTTCTATATAACCTGGGGGTTGTGTCAATTGTCCTTCTTTATATGAGTACCTATAATAAGAAAAATATGGATCTAAGCAAAGGAGCAGCATTTAATTATCAGGGAATGAACGCATCTAACTGGTTAGCCATGCTTCCTGCATTTCTGATGCCTGTGATAACTTATGCACCTTTCTATTTTATAGGCTATCCTACTGCAGGATTACTATTTATCGGGATTATCGGATTGATAGGATTGATCTTCAATAAATACCTGCTGGAATTAGTATTTAAACAATTTGAAAAGAGAAAATATATAATGGCTCAAGGCTTTAGAGAAAGATAAAAAACCATAATTATGATAGAAGCAAAAGATCTTACAAAACAATATACTGGAGTTACAGTACTTAACATTCCTCAGCTAAAAATAAGCAAGGGTGAAAGTTTTGGCCTTGTTGGAAATAATGGTGCAGGAAAGACCACATTTTTTCGCATCATTCTGGATTTGATCAGGTCGACATCAGGATATGTGCTTTCAAATGATCATGATGTAAGCAAAAGCGATGAATGGAAACATTATACAGGTTCTTTCCTGGATGAAGGCTTCCTTATCGATTTCCTCACTCCTGAAGAATATTTTGAATTCCTGACAGATGTGAATGGATTAAGCTCAGGAGATCTTCAGGATTTCTATGAATCTTTTAAAGAGTTTTTTAATGATGAGATCCTGGACAAGAATAAATATATCAGAGACCTGTCAAGTGGAAACCAGAAAAAAGTTGGTATCGCTGCATCTTTGATATCCAAACCAGGTGTTCTTATCCTGGATGAACCATTTAACAGCCTTGATCCAACCACACAGATCCGGTTGGTCCGTCTTCTCAATGAACTGCATAAAGAAAAACATACTACAATGCTTATTTCCAGTCATGACCTTAACCATGTTGCTGAGGTGAGTAGCAGAATCGTTATACTGGAAAAGGGTGATGTGGTTCATGATCTTCAGAAATCCGAATCCACACTCAAACAATTGGAAAACTATTTTGCTGTTTAACAATTCTGATAATAAATGATTAAGCATAGCAATCTTCTTATTTGCATATTCTTATTTCTTGGAATTCAGTCTTTTTCACAGGAATTTCATCTTAGTGGAAAGATAGTGGATTCCCGTACCAAAGCCCCTCTTGCCTTTGTGAATATTGTAGTTAACAATGGCCCTTTTGGTGGTATTTCTGATATTGATGGTAGCTTTAAGCTTCACTCTCCTGATAAGATCGAATCACTAAAAATAAGTTATGTTGGTTACAAATCATTGACTTTCAGAGTTGATGGTTCTGATAAATATGACCTCGAAATTAAACTTGAAAAGTCGTCCTATGAATTGCTGGAGGTGAAGATTTATCCTGGTATAAATCCTGCACACAGAATTATCAATAACGTTATTGCCAATCGTGATAATAATGATCCTGAAAAGCTCAGATCCTTTTCATACACTTCCTATGATAAAATGGTGATTACTGTAGACCTGGATTCATTAAATACAATCGATACATCAACAATGAATATTAATCAGAAAAATATGCTTGGTTTTTTTGAGGATAAAGATATTTTTTTGATGGAAACAGTATCAAACAGAACTTTCTTAGCTCCCGACAGAAATTATGAAGAGGTTGTTGCCACTAAAGTTTCAGGGTTTAAAGATCCAATTTTTGTGTTTTTAATTTCTCAGGTTCAATCAACTTCTTTCTATAAGGAAATGATACAGATAGCTAATAACAATTATATAAACCCCATTAGCAAAGGTAGTACTTCGAAATATTATTTTGAGATACGGGATACTGCATATTCTGATTTAATGGATACTACTTTCATAATTTCTTTCAGGCCTTTGAAAAATACAAATTTTGATGGTTTGAAAGGAGTTTTATCTATAAGTTCGCATGGATGGGCAATACAAAATGTGAAGGCAAAGCCTGACAGGAGAGAGGGTGGTTTTGAGATACGAATACAGCAAATGTATGAATTGATTGACAGCAACCATTGGTTCCCTGTTCAGTTAAATACAGATTTAGTTTTTTTTGATGTACAACAGGCAGGAGAGAAATTTGACCTTCTTGGAATAGGTAAAAGTTATATCAGGGATATTGAACTGAATCCTGAAATAATCAAAAGGAAATTAGGGCCTGTTGGAGTGGATGTTGATCCAAATGCCACTTCTCAAAAAGATGATTACTGGATACAATACAGGATAGATTCACTGAACAGTAGGGATAGTGCTACTTATGCTTTTGTAGATAGCATTGGTAGGGCAAACAATTTCGATAAAATAGCGAAGTCATTTGAAGCCGTTATGCAGGGAAATATCCCATGGAAATTTGTGAATATTGAACTGGATAAGATCATTAAATACAATCAGTATATGGGATTGTATCTTGGGCTTGGTGCTCATACCAATGAAAAACTTTCGAGGTTCTTTAGTGTTGGCGGATACTGGGGCTATGGTTTTAAAGATCAGAAAGCAAAGTATGGTGGCAATCTTAATTTTACATTAAACAGATCAAGAGAACTGAAGCTCTTGCTGAAGTATAGAAATGATCTGAGCGAAAGTGGAGGAGTTGTCTTTTTCGACGATAACAGCCGCCTGCTTCGTCCGGAAAACTTCAGAAATTTCCTGATAAGGAGGGAGAATAATACTATTTCTTATGAAGCAGCAATGCAAATGAGGGTTTTCAAGCACTTTAAAGGCTTCGCCGGAATAAAAGTGAGTAATAAAGAAGCTTTCGGTGATTATCAATATGCTGAGTTAATAAATAATAAGCAGGAATTATTTAATAAGTTCGATTTTACTGAGCTATTAATAGGAACGCGATTTGCATTTAGAGAAAAAATTATAAGAACACCAAGGGCAAGCCTTTCATTAGGCACTGATTATCCAGTGATCTGGGTGCAGTATACGAGAGGATTAAAGGGCGTTTTTAACGGAGATTATGATTATAACAGGATAGATCTCAAAGTTGAAAAATCATTTTACACAAAATACATGGGAGAAACGACTGTGGTTTTGAAAGCAGGATATATTGATAGTGATCTTCCATATTGCAACCTTTATAACGGAAATGGGAGCTACAGGGTGTTAACCGTTTTTGCACACAATAGTTTTGCAACAATGCGCATGAATGAATTTCTTTCCAACAGGTATATTGCAGGATATTTTACACATAATTTCGGGAAGCTGTTATTCAGGGGAGAAAAGTTTAAGCCTGAATTCGCCATAGCAACCAATATTGCATTTGGTAGTCTAGATAATGCTTTAGATCATAAGAATGTAAACATAAAAACCCTGGAACTGGGTTATTATGAGTCTGGATTACTTATAAATAATATCCTGAATCTCAGATTGTATTACCTTGGTGTAGGGGCATTCTACCGTTGGGGGCCATATACCTTTTCTCAAAGCTTCGACAATTTTGCTTTTAAACTGTCATTTGTATTTCCATTGCAGGAAATGTCTAGCCTAAAATAGCTATCATTAGCGGAACATAAATAATTCCAACTAATATTGAGAAAGACAACATGCTTGCTGAGAAATCTTTGTCGAGATCTTCAAGTGAAGCAAAAGTAAGAGTGTTTAATCCTATTGGTGCAGAGGAGGCAAGAAGAATAATTTTCCGGGTTAATCCATCAAAATTGAATAGTTCAACAAAAGCAAAACCTATTGCGAGCCCTATGGCCATCCTGATAAAAATGGCAGAAAATATAGGCAATGGCCGTATGAGTTTCGGTGTAAAATATATCCCTAATGCCAGCATGATCAACGGTATGGTCATGTCTCCAAGGATCATAAAAGTATTGCTTATAACCACAGGGATTTCAGCATCAATCAGGTTTAGAGGAATGGAAATGCTTATTGCCCAGATGGGAGGTGATAACAGAAACTTTCGCCTCATCATGCCCTTATCATATGGTTTGTTTCCATTCTTACAGGCAATATAGTATACCCAAGTGAATGCCAGGAAGCCATTCATGAAATCAAATATCAGTAATCTTGCCAAACCTTCATCCCCATAAGCAGCAATTATAAATGGTAAAAGGAATCCATTATTTAGTATCATGGTTCCTATGACAAAAGGTGCAAATGTCTGCTTCGGTAGCTTTAGAAGCCTGGCAACAGAAAATGAAATAACAAACATCAAAGCAATAAGAATGACAGTTAATACCGGTAAAAGTGCAAATCTTGCATCTAGTTTAATTGTTGTAAATGAATTGAATATGAGTGCGGGAAGTGAGACATAAAAAACGAGGTATAAGAGATGATCTCCGAATTCTTTTTTTACCAGTTTAAGCAATTTCAGGAAATACCCTAAGAGGGCTATAATAATTATTGGACCTATACTAATTAAAACATCCATATCCCGGAATTGATCAAACAAATGTAGAAAAATTCCGGGTATGGTTTCACGAGATATGAAAAACTAGGAATTAGGTATGAAAAGAACGAGTTTGTATTCATCAGTTGATGAAAATACACCAGTTATCATGAGTTTATTATCAATTATAGAAATAGTATATGATTCAATATTATTAATCCCATATTCGTTTGGCAGGAATGATTCCTGAAGGATTGTTCCATCTGTTGTATAGGCTTTGTATACATAGTATTCTCCCTGTTTCAAAATGCAAATGATAGTATCACTTACAACTTCAAAGTCAATAAGTTTTGTTTGAAATATTTTGTCGAATGATTTTAAATATTCTAATGCATTTTCTTCATCCGGAGTTATTTCACCAATCTCATTTTTAAATATTTCAATCTTTTTTGAAAGTTGTGGATTATAAATATCTGAATATCCCTCAATGCTTCCGGAATAGGAATCTGTTATCCAATAAATACCATTATTATAAGAAACAATCGGGCTTGAATAACTGTAACCAAGTCTGTTATTGATAAAGCTGGGACATAGTCTTCCAAGGTAAGTGATGAACTTACCTTTATTGTCATAAACCGAATAAATCGGGCAATTATCATAAAAGTTTCTCTGAAATGGATTGTCAATAATTTCCACTTCACTCAGGGCTTCATGTCCTGATACAGGCCAGCCTTTTGTGACAGGTATAAAGAAATACTTGCCATTGTTTACAATGCTTGTTTGGGTATGTTCAGGGATAAGTAATGAAGTTGCTGACAACTCAGGAGAGATGTTTTTAATCAGTTTTCTGGTGGAGATGATATAATATAAATAACTTACCTGATTAAAATAGGCTAAGCTTTCTTGATCCTCATCCTGAAAAAATATATTGGGCAAAGATGCTGTTACAATTAAAGTGTCTTTATGAAAGAAGTTCCCAAAGAACATTGTATTAACGATATTCATACTTTTTAAAATATAATATAAGGAATCATTGATGGATTCATGAATATACATTCTCTCAGTTTTATTGTCTGGTTTAATTGAGGTGTAAAAATATGCGGTCGTTTGCGCAATTTTATAAACATAGATGTTAAATGATAACTCATCCATGAATGCAAAGTATGTTAAATCAGTATTTAGACTTGGATACAGACATTTTGAAATTGGGAATTCTGTAGTTTCACCTATAGTAATTTCTTTAATGGGTGTTAAGGTGATTTCATCAAGTGATTTGATCATTAAATCAGGAGCTTTTGAAATTGTGTTTTCAGAAACACTATCATTATTTACTTTGGTAATTGCATGATCATAAGAATGTATCCAGTTTACAAATTTCTCATCCATATCCATACCAAGTGTTGATTTTCCAATGAGCATATCACCATTAATTGTCATTTTTGTAATATATGGTGCCTGCATTTTGTCAGAGGAAAACACAAAATTGTCAAGAAAACTTTCATCGCTAGATGCTATAGTATGATCTGCTTTGAAATCTCTATCATTTAAATACTTTTCCAGCGCATTTCTTCTGGGATAGAAAGCTAGTATAACCACTTCAGCTTTTTTGTCAATTTTCTTAATAGAATAAATGAATGGTTTGATAATACCTTCACATCTGGAACATACCATAGGAGGAACCAGTATCACATATAAAGTATCCTGTTTGAAGTCGATCGAACTGGCTTCAAAGAATTGCCTGATATTGTCATCACTTCCTTTTATTTGTCGGATAGAATGTAAATCATTTTCAATATAATTGTCAGACACCGGATTTTTTTCATCCAAGCTTTCTGTATCTTGGGAGTAAACTATACATGCTGTGAATAGCAGAGAAATTGTAATAATTAGATTCTTCATATTTCCGTTATTATTTTAATAAAACAGGCTTGCCTGATAGTTACCAGACAAGCCCTTGAATTACTGAACTACCTCAATGTCAATGTCACTGTTTCCAACAATGATCTCACCACCACTTACCTCTGCGTTATTCCCCGGGTTCAACCAGCTTATCTGCACATTATAGGTACCTATCTCCATACCATCATCATCGTATACAACAGCACTTCCATTAATAGGTAGCTGAGTGTTAACATCGTTATGCCATGTACCATTATCTGTTATCCAGTTCCAGACATCGCACCATGTTAATTCAATTTTGCAACATTTGCGCAAAGCCCAATTAGGGCACATTTTATAACTTCCATTAGGATTTATTATCATGCCTCCTTTTCCAAGCTTGATAATTTCAATAGCTTGTGCTGAATTGGAAGTAAAAAATAGCCCGCAAAGGCATATGCTTAGAACAATTATTAATTTTTTCATGTATCTGGAATTTTTAGTTTATAATTTGAAATACAGCACCCTGACATCCAAATCCACCATTTTGCTCCCTTAAGTTTGGAAATTCCAGGAACATTACATTTGAGGATTTTCCTTTATAAATAAGGATACCTTCAATGCCACCAGCAGTTAAATTTTTCTGAACCGTTTCCAGGTCAGGAAGCTTGATCACTGCGCATTCGCCGGATCCGGGATCAGGACAAACCTTTTTTGTGCCATCAGGTAATACAATGATTCCACCTGAACCATAAACTGTAATAACAACATCAGCATAAGCTGTGCTTGCAAAAAAGCCCATTATGAGCATAAAAATTGAAATTTTAAATAATGTTTTCATCTCTACTTAGATTTAATTAATAAATTGATTAAGTGATCTTTTTCATTAGTCTGCAGTATTACTTAAAGTCTGGCAAGCTTTACCGTATCTCTAACCTCTTCCTCCTTTCTTTTATGGTAATCTTGTCAGTTAGATCAATTTCCAGTACTTAATACCAGATAGTGATAAAAGTTCCCTCCTAAAGAGAACTTTTTACTGGTACTTTTCCGAGAAGATTTCTTAAGCTTTGTTTATGAGTTGTTTATGTGGAAAATATTTTGTTTGAATCAAGAGGAGATTCTGTCGTTTATATCTTGAAAGTATATTGAAAGGACCCTTCGACAGGCTCATTTTGCCCATAGGCAATCATAGTACAGTCACCCTGAGCTTGTCGAAGGGTTATCGATAATTATAAAGCAGTTATTAAATGACATCATTAACAACAAAGTTGAAGAGTACCATCAGCAATCATATTGCGAACCCGCCAAAGCGTGATTTCACCCAGATGGCGCACTTCTCTGACGGGTGCCATTTCCCAGACAACGTATCTTCGATGTGTGCTATTACTATTAATTGTTGCACGCATCCGGAGACGCGCACATTAGCTATCAACGATAGATCCCTTGCCCCTTGCATCTCATTTTCGTACTTTCATCTTTGTTTTTTCAAACCCCAAATGTGGGGATTCAGGGAGGCGAAAAATAAAAATTACAAATCGAAAATTGACAATCGACAATTAAGCAAAATAATTAAGGTAATAGATTCAGGCAATAGGCGATACAAAAGCAAAGAATACCAATAATATAAAACTTCCAAAAGTAATATACATTGAAAGTAAATACCATTTAATAAGGGTTTTCATCTTCTTTTGTTTGTCAGGATTTTCTTCTTCCCTGATAAGCTTCCGAAACTTCCTCAGGTCAGATAGGAGAAAAAACATCGGTATTGTTTTTTCTCCTTTACTCCTTAACAACCTTGCCATTATCGCCTGGTTGCTCATGGCATAAATACTGCTGACCATAAATATAAGTAACAATGCTAATGTGAAATATTCCATACTCTAAAATTAATAATTATTTGCCTTTTAGCAACATACAACTG
>CAZDWF010000032.1:13065-29703 GCA_964508895.1 uncultured Bacteroidales bacterium | reverse complement strand
ATACAAACTCCGAATGAGAGTTGAAAAGATTATAAAACCCTGCAATAATCCAATTATAAAGCGGTGGTTTATTATAATAATAAAGTCCGTTAAGCGTGGAATACGAATACTTTTCCCTTATGATCATTTCCAGGGCAACAAGTGCTCTTGTAGCTTCATCATCTGCAATAAAAAAAGGTAACTTCCCAAGGTTGATCAGTAAAGCAGGGATCAGCAGAATTGCAGCAATAACATACAAGGGTGTATCATTCGATTTCAGCCTTTCAATCATTTGCTATTTGATTTTCCTTAAATAAAAACTATGATAAATCCCTATGAAAGATACCAATGCAGTAATGATGTAAAACATCAGGCTAAGTGCAATGGAAATATCGACATCAAGTCCCATTAAGTCCGAACCATATAAGAATGTTATTTCCCTTGCACCCAGTCCGCCAATTGTTATTGGCAAAGCTGCAACTATCGAAGATACTAAAAAGACAAATAAATATGGGATAAAATCCTGATTAATTCCAATGGCCATCAGTATGAAAACTGCACAGATCAGCTGTGAAAGTTGTACGAAAATGGAATAAAACAGCGTTTTGAAAACAATTCCGGACAGATGTTTAAAAAGTCTCTTTGTAAAAATATAAAATGAAACAATCCCCAGCGGTATCAATATCCATACAAAATATTTATAAATAACAGGATAGGGAATTTTATAAGAAATAATAACCAAAAGACAAAATAAAGCAAGTATTCCAACAAGCCTGTCAAGCAAAATAGCCCAGAAAATTTTTGCGGCCTTAACATCAAATCTTCTATTCAGCAAGTATATCTTATAGCCATCCCCCCCTATTCCTCCAGGAAGAAAAAGATTATAAAACATTCCAAGAAGATAGAGCTTAATGTTATAAGCTGAACTGATGTTTATTTCAATATTCCTGAAAAAGACATTCAACCTGTAAGCTGCTATCAGTTTTGAAAGTGCGAAAAGGAAGAGAGCTATCAGAAGAAGAACAATATTGGAGGATACCAATAAATCAAATACCTCAGAAAATTTGATCTTTGTGAAAACAAAGTATAACGCAATAGCAGTTATTGCAAGCTTAAAAATAAGCTTTACAAAACGATTGCTAAATATTTTTCGAATAAAATGCATTGATAATATATAAGCAAATTTAGAAATATTATGAAACAATGCATTAAAGGAGGATTTTAATTTCATTACATTTGAGCATTAAAATCTTATTTATGGGAATTAATGAAAACCTTGACATTTTGCGGAAAGAGATCCCATCTCATGTTAAGCTGGTTGCTGTTTCGAAAACAAAGCCAATTAAAGATCTGGAAGAAGCATATAAATGTGGACAAAGAGCTTTCGGGGAGAATAAAGCCCAGGAAATGATCAACAAGCAACCGCTTCTTGCTCAGGATATTGAATGGCATTTCGTCGGACATCTACAAAGAAACAAGGTTAAATATATTGCTCCTTTTGTAAGCCTTATTGAGGCAGTAGACAGTATGAGGTTATTAAGAGAAATCAATAAGGAAGGATCAAAGAATTCAAAGATCATAAATTGTCTTCTGCAGTTTCATATAGCAACCGAAGAGACAAAATTTGGTCTTGACATTGAAGATGCATTTGCAATCCTTGATGATCCTGAATTATCAGATCTTAAGAATATCTGCATTTGCGGTGTAATGGGTATGGCAACTTTTACAGATGATGAAGTAAAACTCAGAAAGGAGTTTTCTTCTCTCCGAAATATATTCAATACTATTAAAGAGAATTACTTTGCTGATGATGATAGCTTTAAGGAAATTTCAATGGGTATGACTTCTGATTATAAAATTGCTATTGAAGAAGGAAGTACAATAGTTAGAATAGGAACAGCCATTTTTGGTGAACGAAATTATATTGTATAATGTCGATCTTTTTGTTTTTTGCAGGAATAGCGGTTTTAATTATCGGAGCAGATAAGCTGGTTGATGGTGCTTCGGATGCCGGAAGGCGTCTGGGAATTCCCAGTATGATCATTGGTCTTACAATTCTTGCCCTGGGAACTTCTCTTCCCGAACTAATCATTAATGTTTTTGCAAGTATTAACGGCCAAACTGACCTGGCTATCTCTAATGTTCTTGGGAGTAACATAGTAAATATTTTACTGATAGTAGGATTAACCGCGATTATCCGTCCACTTAACATTCCAGGACAAACTACTTTCCGTGATATACCTGCCAGTCTGATAGCAACAATTCTTCTTGGAATATTTGTGCATGATTCAGTATTCTCAGGCACAAAGCATGATTATCTTTCTACCACAGAAGGTATTATCTTCTTGTCACTTATTGTGTTATATCTATTTATAAGCGTAAGGACCAGCCATTCAATCCCTCAGGATAAAGAAGACGAAAGCAAGATAAAGAGATTACCACTCTGGAAGACCATATCTTACATTGCCATTGGTATTGCAGGGGTATATTTTGGAGGAGAATGGGTTGTAGAAGGCGCTTCACATATAGCGATATTATTTGGCATGAGTGAATCTGTTGTTGGACTGACAATTGTTGCCACAGGAACCTCATTGCCTGAATTAGTGACCTCTATCGCAGCGGTAAGAAAGAAAAATACTGACATGGCTGTCGGAAACGCTATTGGTTCATGCATTTTCAATATTTACCTTGTTCTTGGAATAAGTGCTGTCATCAGTCCGATTCCTTTCCTTCATTCCAGTATAGTAGACCTGACAATGGTTTTAATTGCCAATTTACTGATGTTTGTTCTGATATTCACAGGAAAAGGACGCAGGATCAGTCGTTTTGAAGGAGCAATTATGGTGAGCTTATATATTGGATTTCTTGTTTACACACTTACTTAATTTGTCTTACACCGGCATCTATTTCAGGATAATAGAATTCGGGTTTAAGACCTGTTATCTCTTTATATTCTGAGGTAATGGAATTTTCAAATTCTGCATGCATACTTTTCCTTATAATACTTACAGTGCAACCTCCAAATCCTGCACCTGTCATTCGTGAACCCAGACAACCATCAAAACTCATTGCAAGGTCAACCAGAGTATCAAGCTCAATTCCTGTTACCTCATAATCATTCCGAAGAGAAATATGAGATTCATACATGAGTTCACCAAAGCGATCGATATCTTTAGCCAAAAGTGCTTTTACCGCCTCAATCACTCTGCGGTTTTCAGAAACCACATGACGGGCTCTTTTTCTTATCAGGGGATCTTTTATAACCGATGATTCAGTATTAAATCCTTCAATGCTTAATTCACCAAGTGATTTTATAGCTCGTATTGTACGGAACCCTTCTACAGCTTTCTTGCATTCGTTTACTCTTTCATTGTACTTTGAATCTGATAGCTTCCGCTTTTTATTGGTATTTATAATTACCAGTTGATGATCATGGAGTATAAATGGCACATGAACATACTTTAGCGTACCACAATTCAGGAAAAGAGCACTTTTCTTCCGGGCTTTACCAACAATAAACTGATCCATAATACCACAATTAACGCCTACAAATTCATTTTCAGCTTTCTTGCCAACAAGTATCAAATCGAGCCTGTTGAGTTTAAGCTCAAAAAGGATATTTAACGCAAAAGCAGTGACCAGCTCAATAGATGCAGAAGAAGAGAGCCCTGCCCCATTTGGTATATTTCCTGAATACAGTATCTCCAGGCCTGAATTCAACTCCAGCCCTTTTTCTTTCATCATTTCCACAACACCCAACGGGTAATTCACCCACTCCTCTCCTATTTTCCCTGAAAGCTTAGCAAGAGGAATTTCAGTTCTAAAATCAAAATTCGTTGAAGCAAATTTAACAGAGTTTCCATCAGTTTTTCTTATTGCCAGGTAAGTACCGAAACTCAGGGCACATGGAAGAACGTAACCGTTGTTATAGTCGGTATGCTCGCCAATGAGGTTTACGCGGCCGGGGGCGAAGAAAATGTGGATTGGTAGAGGTGAGTTCCCGTAAAGTGAAATGAATTGTGAGGACAGGGATTCCAGCATATAAGATAAATTAGATTAATATACCGTAAAGTTAAGAAATCTCAAGCATGATAATACATTTTATTTAAAACAATGCTTCGTATGGAAGCTCTCATTAACAGAATGTTATGTAATAATTAGTAAGATATTACGATTTAGGTGGGGACATTGGTGGTGGATTGGTATTAAATAGTAAGAAGTTCATAGAGTTCATAGAGTTCATTAAGTTCATAAAGTTTATAAAGTTCATAAAGTACTTATTGGGGAATTTTAAATTTAATTTTTAATATTGTGAATAATAAAGAGTTTGGCAATATGATGGAAGATAGAACCAAGAATTTTTCCATTGGTCTTATAAAAGTATTAAAGTCAGTTTCTAATAACATGGAAACTTTGATAATCAAGCGTCAACTTATTCGATCTGGAACAAGTATTGGTGCAAATTACAGAGAAGCAAATCATTCAAGAAGTAAAGCTGACTTTGGAAATAAAATTCGTATTTGTGAAGGCGAATGCAATGAAAGCATCTACTGGTTAGAGATTCTTTATGAACTTGAATCCAGCGCTAAAGGCAAATTATCTTATCTCGTAAAAGAATTAAAAGAATTGCTGGGAATCTTCTCTTCAATAAGCAAATCCCTAAAGTCCCACCATTAACTCTATAAACTTTATGAACTTAATGAACTTTATAACCAACAATCCAAACCACTCTAAAATAGTTCACCTGTAATTAATAGTTTACCTTTTGAATGTTTAAGTTTTATACTTTTATCATATCTTTAATAATTCGTCATAATCAATAAAGTAATTTCAAATGCAATCCAGGAATATTACACATCTTAATAAGCTTGGGAAGGGAACCGAAACCATTTTATCCCGAATTGAAATACCACTTATAATATTGATCATAATAGGATTTATTCTGAAATCGAATGACATAAGCCAGGGAATGTATATTTTGATTATCTCAATTTCAATCCTGGTAATCCTTTATTATTTTCTTGCATTTAAACATTTAGGTGAAAATAACTTTGCTTATGATCGATTTATATGGAGAATACTTTGCTGGTCCTGGGCTCTTGCTGCTATGGGGACTCTATTTAGTCTTAACCGCTATCCGGGTTATGAACAGATGTTAACAGTTTCCATTGTTAGCATAATCATTGCTGCTGCGGTTATTGGTATTTCCAAATTAAGATTTGTAATTCATAAAATTTATGGTATAAAAGAGATAATTAGAACAGTTATATGGCTTATTATTGTGATGGTATTCAAGTATTTCCCTGACATATCAATAATTGGGCAGTGAAATTAAAGTGTGAAAATTATCTGAACAGGATTAAATTTTGAAATATATAAAACAAGCAGACGTGACTATATCCACTTGTATTATTGTTAGAAATGAAAATCCTGCAAAACGTAGACACGTCAGACCCTCTTGGACACTTTTAAGTAAATTTATAAGTGTAACCAAAATTATCTATCTGTTTTATTTCTCTTTTAGCTGACGACTTACACAATTTACAATGTACAATGTACAAAGTGGGTGGAAGTAACAAACGTTATTTTGTAGTCGAAAGCTTTCTTTCTATTCACGATTCACGATAAACATGGTATCTCAAAAACAACTCTCGTTCCAATTGGCTGGTTTTTTTCGTCTTTCAAATCCTGAATATTAAGTACGATTTTCTTCTTCAGTTTTTTATTAAGGATATGGATACGTTCTCTGGTAATTTCTGTTGCAAGAGACATATGGTCCTTATTTTGCTTTAACATTATTTCCTGGGCCATTTCCCTTCCAATTCCATTGTCTTCTAACTCAACATACATAATATTGTTCTTAGAAGTGAAACGGACCCTGATATACCCTTTTTCCTTTTTGTTTTTGAAACCATGTTCAATGGAGTTCTCGAGAAAGGGTTGTAGGAGCATGGGTGGTATGTTTGAGGTTTCAGGATCGATGGTTTTATCAATATCAACTGAATATTCAAACTTATCTTTAAAACGAACTTTTTGCAATTCAAGATAATTTTCTATTGTCCTGATCTCTTTTTCAAATTCAACTATTTCCTGTGTTGAGTTTTCAAGAATATTTCTTACAAGATCTGAAAATTTCGAAAGGTAATCACTTGCTTTTATGGAATCCTGCTTAAGTATGAAATTCTGAATACTTGTCAGGGAGTTGAAGATAAAATGAGGATTCATCTGTGAGCGTAAAAGCCTTTGTTGTAAAAGGATGTTCTTTTGCTGTTCACGGAGCTTGTTCTGACGAATCAACACAATAGCCAATATAATGATCAATATTACGAGTCCAAGCAGGCCGGATAAAATGATCCTGGATTGACTTATCTGAATGTCTTGATACTCATTTTCTTTTGACAAATTAATAATCTGCTGGTCTTTTCGCTCAGATTCATATTTTGTTTGCAGCTCTACTGTTTCACGGTTTCGCTGCAGTTTGTTTACAGTATCCTGAGCATTTGAAAACGCAATATGATATTTGAACGCCTCACCTGTCTTATTCTTTACTTCATTGATCTTGTATAACATATTGTACATTGTCATCCCAGCGGTCCACATCATTCTGCTCATTTGCATCGGACACATTGGAAAAAAGAGTTCAAAGCCAAAGGTAGTTATCCGTTTCAATGAATCATGCCTGTACCATGATCTCTTTGCCAGTAACTCATCAAAGATCTTTTCGGATTGCAGGAAATACTTCTCGGCATTATTTAAATCGTTATTTTCATAAAACACGAATCCCAACCAATTAGACACAGTCATGGCCCAGTATATAAATCCTTTTTCATTGTATTTCTCATACGCCCTGCGGTAATAAACCACTGCTGAATCATTGACTCCTTCGGAATAATGAAGATGTCCCAGGGATATAATAGCGCGGATTTTCAGTGCCTCTATACTTGGATTAACATCTGGATAGTTGAGTGCTTTTATTAGATATATGACTGCACTGTCTTTTTCACCACTACAATTAAACCGTTCACCAGCAAGAATGGTATGAAGAAGCATATCGGTTTCTCCGAAATGGTTTTTCTTCCCCACATCAAGATATTGAAGGGTTTGCTTAACCGATTCATCACACTTGCCTATAAGAAAATTAATAAGTCCCAAGCCGCTATAGACCATCATCGTATCCCTTGCACTCCCCATGGTGATGCCTTCTTCAGTTTGTTCCCGGAATACCTCCAGTGCTTTGTAGCTATATTCAACTGTTTTGTAATAATTTCTCACCAAATAATGAATGTAGGCAATAGAATGATATACCTTGCCTACACTCCTTTTCATACCTAACTTTTCATATAATTCCAGGGCCGCAAAGTAGTTATTCAATGCTTGCGGAAAATTCCCGTCGAACTGATAGATGTATCCGAAATTCAGCATTGCATCAGCCATACCCTCTTCATAATTAATTTCCCTGGCCAGTTGTAATGCTTCATCAGCATATTGTTTGCTTAAAATAGCATTTTGATAAGAAAGCGTAATACCCAGTTTATTTAATGTATTGACCCGATCCTCTGAGACCTGATCAGGTAAGATGTTAAGAAGACTATCGATATTGTATGACTCGAAGTAGAGATATTTTTGCGCCAGACAGGAGATGGAAGCAATAATGAAAAAAACAAACGGTATATAATACTTCTTCATAATCAATCACTCTCCATTTCTTCAAATAGATTCAGCAGCCTCTCCCTGCTTCTGGATGAAACGGGAATTTTCTTATCGTTTGTCAGTACTACTGATCCTCCTTCTTGTTTCTCAAATCTTTTAATATGTTGAAGGTTCACAAGATGCGAACGGTGAACCCTGAAAAAACCATAACCGGAAAGCATTTCATCATATTCTTTCAGTATTCTGGAAACCATTATACTTTCATTATCAACAGATTCAAAAATTGTATAACAACCATCCGATCTGCATTGCATGATGTCCTTTGTATTTAATAGATAAATATTGTCTAATGTTTTAAGGACAACCTTTTTATTCTTTTTATTTCCAGGATTAATATTCTCCCTGAGTGCACTTAACTGGGTATTAAAATCTTGCTGTACTAATATTTGAGCCCGCTGCACCGCTTCAGCAAGTTTTTCGCGATTAACAGGTTTCAGGATATAATCTACAGCACTGAATTGGAAAGCCTCAAGGGCATGTTTTTCATAGGCGGTAACAAATATGATCTTGAAATCAATGGTGTTGAAATGTTCCAGGATGTCAAAACCGCTGCCATCGTCCATTTTTATATCCAACAATATAAGTTCAGGATTCTTTTCGCGTATCGCTTTAATTCCAGAGGCTACGCTGTTTGCATTTCCTACAATATTTACCTGCGGACAAAATCTGGTCAACAAGGTGGTTAGCGTTTCCCGGACGTGGTCTTCATCGTCAATTATAAGAGTACGGACCATTCTTATTGCTGTTTTTTTCTTAAAGATAATCATAAGTGGTTAAATTTCAAGCAACAAATTTCAAATTCCAAGCAAAATCCAAATTCAAAAATCCCAAACTTAATGCAGACTATTTTAATTTAAGGAACTTTCTTCTAAGCTTATGATCTTTGCTTACCAATTCAATGATATACATTCCCATTACTAGTTTAGAGACATTAATAGTTTTATTTGAAGGATTTTCCGTCAACACTTTCATTCCTGATTGATTATAAATGATTATTTCTTTAATGATTGTTCCGTTTTTACAGGATATGTTAAGGACATCCTTTACCGGATTTGGATAACAAATAAAATTGTTGGCTATGGAATTCGGAAGCTGGCTATCTGGAATCTGAACCATCCCTCCATTGTCGGTATGTAAAATAGTACCACTATCTCCTGCTATCCATCCATTGTTTTGATCAATGAAGGATACACTTTTCAATACTTGGCTTGTTTCGCAATATTGTTCACTCCAGGCCTCTCCTCCATCTATTGTATTTATTATTATGTTATAATCGTTGGGAAAATTCATACCTCCAACTGCCCAACCATTAAGTGTATCAGTAAAACAAACTCCTTTCAAACACTGCTCACTAGGACTGCTCTGTGTTTCCCAGTTGTTACCTCCATCAGCTGTATGTAAAATTGTAGAAAAGAGGGCCGGTGGCCATCCTCCAGGATTTCCACCCACTGCCCAGCCATTTTGATGATCAGCAAAGTATACACTATACAGTATACCAAATTCATCCTGAGCGCCACCTGACGCCTGCATTGTCCAGGTATTACCGCCATCAAAAGTATTATCGATGTAACCATATGGATATCCTGTACTACCACCAACACCCCCGCTTACACACCAACCATTAAGAGTATCAGCAAAATATACACCGTATCCACCTCCTGTTTGTTCTTCCCAGTTAACACCACCATCATTAGTATGCATTATCAATTCCCCTGCCACCCATCCATTTAAAGTATCCGTAAAGAACAGATCTTGCAGGTGAGAATTAAGAATCGGTTCATCAATGAATACTATTTCCCAGTTGTAGCCTCCATTGAGGGTACGTAGTACAATGTTAAATTCCCAACTTCCTCCTGCGATCCAGCCATTATTTTGATCAACAAAATGGACACTTTCCAACGTCAGATCTGTACCACTACTTTGTTGATCCCAGCTTATACCACCATCTGAGGTATTCAGGATTACTCCCTCAGATCCCACTACCCAGCCATTTTCATTATCAATGAAATAAATGCTGTTTAAATTAGATTCTGTCCCACTGATTTGTTGAATCCATTGGGCAGGAGAGAATAAAGGCAAAATGCAAAAGGTTAAAGGCAAAAGCAAGGTGGAGAATAAGGTTTTCGTTTTCATGATTTTAATTATTTAATACAATAAGTTTACAAGTTTCAATCCGACCCGCAGTTTGTAGTGAGATCAGATATATACCGGAAGGGATATAAGAGACATCAAATGTTTCAATATGCTCTCCAATTGATTTGATCTTATTTTCAAGTATGCATATTTCGTTTCCATTGAGGTTAATTATGGAAAGTGTAACATCTGCCGTTTCAGTTATTGAGTACAGTATATTTAATATTTTATTTACAGGATTGGGATAGCACAACACTTTTGATTTTGGACTTTCAACTATAAACTCTTCTGCGCCAACAATCCCTCCATTAGTTGTATGAAGTATTGTCCCATTATCACCGCTGACCCAGGCATGTTCTCCATCAGTAAAATAAATGCCCATCAAATCAAAGCTTGTAAAACTCTGTTGAGTTTCCCAGCTTAATCCTCCATTCTCGGTATAAATTATCATCCCTGATTCACCAATTGCCCATCCATGATCTGTATCTGTAAAATGGACTTTAAATAAAGGATTAAGAATAGATTCTGTTTGCAATTGCCATGTCTGGCCTCCATCATTACTATTAATTATAAATCCTTTCCCATCCCCGGTTTCACCAACAGCCCAACCATTATATTGATCTACAAAGGAAATACCTGAAATTATTCGATCTGTCAAAGAGTACTGTATGTCCCATGTATTTCCTCCGTTACTGCTATGAAAAATTGCTCCTCCAAATGCGTAAGCCACATTCCTGCATGCTATCCAGATATTTTGATCACTAATAATGAAAGCGTTCCTTATGTAATAGTTTACATTAATAGATTGTATGTCCCAGCTATTCCCACCATCAACTGTCTTTAATATAGTGCCTTTATCTCCAAAAGACCAGCCAATTTGATTATTTATAAAATGAACATCATGCAGGTCACGCTGTATTTGATACTGCACATCCCAGGTGCTTCCACCATTGCTGGTATGTAATATAACTCCATCAGACATCCAACCTGACAGGAATGACCATGTACCACCGACAGCCCAGCTGTTTAACAGATCAATACTATATATCCCGGTAATATCATAATTAACTCCTGTATTTTGAGCCTCCCATAGATTTCCGCCATCTTCAGTTTTTAGAATTACACCATCCTCACAACCTGCATATCCATGATTTTGATCAGAAAAACAAACGTCAAAAACTCCTTCTATTGTGGCACACCTGGATTGTTCAGGCCATGTGATTCCGCCGTTACTGCTGTGTAATACTGTACCATTCCTGCCTACTGTCCATCCATTATTCTGATCTATAAAGCAAATACTAAAAAGATTAGAATTCGTCCAACTATTATCTCTATCCCAGGTATTTCCTCCATCTGAAGTAGATAAAATATCGCCATTTCTTCCAACAGCCCATCCATTATTTGAATCCGAGAAAGTGACATCAGCAAGATAATGACTTGTATTACATGCTTGTTGGGTCCAGGTAATTCCTCCATCATCTGTGTGTATGATCCTTCCATAAAAACTTCCACTAGTTTGGCGTCCACCCACAGCCCAGCCATTTTGCTGATCGGAAAAGTAAACGCTATAAATCTTTCTAATATCCGTACCACTATGCTGTTCTTCCCAATTACTTCCTCCATCAGATGTATGCAGGATGATACTTGCCCCACTAGTAATTTTTCCACCTACAGCCCAGCCATTATCCTGATCTATAAAATGTATTCCGTATATCGCAATTGTACTATCAAGCTGAGTTTCCCATGTTTGTCCTCCATTGGAAGTATGCAATATGATACCTTCAAAAGAATATGTGCCTCCGCATGCCCATCCATTATTTTCATCTATAAAGAATACGGAGTGCAAGTTTGATAATGTTCCACTAAACTGAGTATCCCATGTATTGCCACCATCGGATGTATGTAAAATATTACCTGATGTGCCAACGGCCCATCCATGTTGTAAATTGGTGAAATAAACCTCCTCAATGATTGTTTCAACATCGGTAGATTTTCCTTCCCAGCTGATACCACCATCATTCGTTATATAAATGTAGTTTTCAGTAGCAATCCACCCATGGTTTGCATCGATAAAGAAGATTGATTCCAGATCATGACCATTTGGGTAAGGATTTTGCCATTGCCATTGAGAATGGCAGAGGAAAGGCAAAAGGCAAAATGAGATAAGTAAAACGAGAAAAGACAATTGACGATGCATTAAGGAGATTCTGTTTGTTAATGTCAGGATTCTTTTTTTCATGATAAACTCTTTTTCAATTAAGATTTATATTTATTAGCAGACTTTAAAATATAAAATCAATGGTGGTTTAAAAACTAATTAATGTTTCAATATTTTTTTTGTTACCACCTGATTTCCAAACCGGAAGCCAATAAAATAGATTCCTGTTGACATTTCAGAAGCCTGCCATTCAATTTTGTTTTTACCTTTTTTACTTTCAACTTGAAGTGTTTTTCCCATCATCTGTCCAATTTGGTTGTAAATTTTCATTTCTATAGTACCAGCTTTAGTTAGCTCATATTCCATTGTAACTGATGTTGAAAAAGGATTGGGATAGCATTTAAATCTGAGTTCTGTGTTCTGAGTTCCGAATTCTGATATCTCAATCGGTATTGGAATATATTCATAAGCACCCATATCAATTACAGCGGTATCATTGCCATTTCCATCCCAGATGCGGACATTTCCGATGATATCCCATGGGAGTAAGTTTAGCCCTGAAGTATCAGGTATACCGGCGTCAATGCATGGTGAATATTCTGATAAAGCATATGGATCATCTCCTGTTCCGGTAAATAGTGGATCTTCATCCAGATTGCCATCCAGCCAGTGGACTAAACCCCATTGGTTGAGGATAATACCTTCAAGGCCTCCTTCAATATCTGACCAGGAAACGGTAATTTCACTAAAACTATAATTTCCATATATACCAATCTCCTGAGGAAAGTTATTCCAAATTATGCAATTGATCAAATGTGAACTGGAATGGCCTGTAAGATATATACCACCCCCATGATCCCTTGCAGTGTTATTTGATACGGTGACATTTTTTAAGATCGGACTGGAAGAATATCCACAGCCTATCCCGCCACCATCCCAGGAAGCGGAATTTCCTGTAATAACAACATTTTCCAAAACCGGATCGGAATCCCAGGCACATGACAATCCACCGCCTGAACTTCCATAAGCCCCTGATACAGAGTTTCCAGTTATATAAACGTTTGATAATCTCGGGCTGGATTCTATACAAATTATTCCTCCTCCATATTCCGAAGTATTACCGGTTATTGTTGCATTTTCCACACGTGGATTTGATTCATCCAATCCCATACCACCCCCACTTCCGAGAGTATGATTATCGGCAACTGTAATATTCTCGAAAATTGGGTTGGATTTATAACAATATATTCCGCCACCACCAATATCTGATATATTCCAACCACTATTACTTGCATAATTGCTTGTAATTGTTACATGCTTTATGACCGGATTCGATTCATAACAATAAATCCCTCCACCTTGTTGGTCATGCCCATTTTTAATGGTAATATGACTGATCGAAGAATTTGTCACAAAAAGAAATCTCATTACACCATGTAAATCACCTGCATCCAAAATGCATTCTTCTTCTCCGCTACCCTCCAGTGATACATAATTACTCATAGATATTGGAAATCTTTCCCCATTAGTATTTTGGCTATAAGTACCCGGTAATAAATGGATAGTGTGATGATTTAAGCTATCAGAGTACAATCTTGATAAAGCATAATTAATAGTCTTAAATGGTTCATCTGGAGTAGTTCCTAAATTGGAATTATCACCGCTTACTGAAACATAAAGGTCTGAGTTGATCAGGTTGTCATTAATAGAATGAAGAATGTCAAAAGTAAAATTGTTGATAGGAGATGCATGATAATCGGTAGGTGTCATGACAGTGAATGTGTCAACAATAACATGAGTCATGTTATTGTGAAGTGCAAAAATATCTGCACCCAAACCTTTTCCATTCGGATCATTATTCAGATAGATATTACATCGGTTATCAGTATTGAAGACCGGGTTGGACTCAGTTAGATAAATTCCACCTCCTTCATATATCGAGGTATTATTTGTAATAGTAACATTAGACATATCCGGATTGGAATTAGCACAATAGATACCACCACCATAGTCGGCTGTATTTCCAGCTATATAAACATCCATAATTACAGGATTTGAATTATCACAGTAAATCCCACTACTTGAATTATTTGTTATGGAAATATTTTCTATACCTGGATTGGAGTAATAGCAATAAATGCCAAAACCAGCATTATTTGATATTGTTAGATTTAATAAATCAGGATTGCTATTCATAATGGAAATTCCGCTAGTATTTCCACCTGTAAAGGTTAAGTTAGTGAGATATGCTTCCGTATTTGAATCAAATATCAATCCATTGGATTGACCTTCTGCATTAATAATAGCATTGATTCCTATATCTCCGACAATACTGAGATAGTCAAGCATAATTATTGGAAGAGGTTCTTCATTGCCAGATGGACTGTAGGTGCCTTCTAAGAGGTGGATCGTATTTTGATGAAGACTGTCTGCCCTGATTTTAGAAAAAGCATAATGAATAGTTTTAAAAGGATCGACATTTGTCAAACCGCTGTTAGCATTATCTCCGATAGGAGAAACATAAATATCTGTTTCAATCTGGTCTATCTTTCCAATTAAGATATCAAAGCTGAAATTTACCAGCGGTTCAGCATAAAAATGGCTTGGGGAAAGTACTGTAAACGTATCCAATATAACATTAAGATAGATATCTGAAAAAAGATCATTTCCCCTCCATCCTGAATTATTTGAATATATGTTACAGCGATCAGTACTGTCAAAGATCAGACTAGAGCCTTCATTAAATATTCCACCTCCACTGGAGGCCAAATTGTGTTTAATAGTAGAATTTTGCAAATACAGATCAGAGTTTTTGCAGAATATGCCCCCACCAATGGAAGCAGAATTATTTGTAATGGTAACATTTTGCATGTTAATATTGCACCACCACCAGCAACAGATACCCCCGCCACGGTAAGAATTATTACCTGTAATAGAAACTTTTTGTAAATCCATATTGGCATCGCCACAATAAATTCCTCCCCCAGAATTTTCTTTTATGATTACATTGGTTAAGCAGGGATGTGCAGATTCCTCGCATAATAAACCGTTAGAATAATTTTTAATCAAAACAGTATTATTTATATTCGGTTTTGATCCGTATTTACAGGTAATGCCACCACCATAGTATATTGGGGCACCGGTGCCACTAGTAGTATATCCACCAAGTCCGTTGGTAATTGTAAATCCACTTAAAACTGTAGTTGAATCTTCCCCATTTACAAAATAAACGACACTTAAAATGCTATCACCATCAATTATTGTCTGAGAAATATAACTGGTATCCAGTGTGGTTAAGAAAAGAGAAGCAACAGTAATGTTCTTGCCATTGTAATCAATATTCTCAACATATGTTCCTGGTTGTACAAGAACGGTATCACCATTAAAAGCAGTATCAATGCCTTGTTGGATAGTTGAGTAATCTGCAGGTACGTTGATGATCTGTCCGTTTGTAAGCGTGATGATCATCATGAACAAGATAAATGCTAATATTTTTTTCATAATAATTATTTTTATTGTAATACCATCAACTGTCTATCGTCAACCGCCAACTAATCAAAGTTTAATTATTTTCTCCGCCACCACCCGATTCCCGCTATGTAGTATACATAAGTAAACTTCGCTTGCCAGGTACTCCCCATTAAAATTACAAGTATAATCTCCTGATTTTGTCTTTTAAATTATTCAGTTCTATAATTTAAAAGTACGATGCTGGAAATGTGAAAATGAGATAGATAAATGAGTGGTGGGTTTTGGTAAGTGAAGGGGATGGTTGGGTAAGTGAAAGGGTTAGTTGATGGTAGGAAGAAGTTAGTGATGAATAGAACTTCTTTAGTCGACTGCAAGTTTGGATTAATACCTTCACGCCTGCAAATGGTAGCTATTGTCTCTTCTCCACGAAGTCCTTCAAGTACAATACGGATCTTCTCTTCTGCTGAATACTTCTTGTATGTTTTTCTTTTAATATGAACAAAATCAAACAATCAAAGAGTATTGGTAATTCACTAAACAATGTTGCTAAATTGATGGATTATACTAATGCCTTGTTTCTAGTAGATTTGATCTCTTTATGCATAAGTTCTTTATTTGGGGACTGGGATTGCTTTTGGGAGAACGTGTGCATATACTTCGTAAATGAACCCATATAAGACATTATCCCTCCATCTTTAAGGGCTTGGTTACTTTGTAATGATTAACAATCCTATCTGCAGCTTCTTCTTTTGTTAATTGAATATATTTGAAATAATTTGACTTTACCTAGGACTCATGCAATGTTGCCCCTATCCTTATTATTGTTATATTTATCAAGCATTTCCAAAGATAAGCAGTATATAGGTATAACTCGGGCTTACATGTATCAAATCATGTGCAAATGAAGAAGCAACTATAACAATAATTAGTTATAACAGCTTGAAAACCAGCGTGAACCCGGAGGAATTCGAATCCCCAACCTCCTGATCCGTAGTCAGGTGCACCCTGCCTGCCGGCAGGCAGGTATCCAGTTATGCTACGAATACATGCATTGAACTGGGTGGTTATTATATACAAAAAAAGCCGCCTTTTGGCAGCTTTTCAATGTGAACCCGGAGGAATTCGAATCCCTAACCTCCTGATCCGTAGTCAGGTGCACCCTGCCTGCCGGCAGGCAGGTATCCAGT
>CAZDWF010000032.1:0-12965 GCA_964508895.1 uncultured Bacteroidales bacterium | reverse complement strand
TATGCTACGAGTACATGCATTGAACTGGGTGGTTATTATATACAAAAAAAGCCGCCCTTTGGCAGCTTTTCAATGTGAACCCGAAGGGATTCGAACCCCTAACCTCCTGATCCGTAGTCAGGTGCACTATCCAGTTATGCTACGGGTCCAGTTATGTAATTTGTCGAATGTCGAATGTCGATGTTCGAACTGATTGTCGATGTTCGATTTTACTGCTGCAAAGTTACGAAAAATAAATTCAGAAAAAAGAGTTCTGACAAAGGAGATCAGAAGTAATGCAGATAACTTAGATTTATATTTCCCACTAAACGACCAGCAACTAGTAGCCAATAAGATTCTTCACCGGCCTGAACTCATTACGAATCACTTCCCACTTCTGAGGATATTTATCAAACAGATATAGTATTTTGTTTTTATGCTTCTTTAATGAATCGGTAATAGCAGGAGCACTGATCGGTTCTTTGCAGGCATTGCCTAATTTCACTCCTGTCATTGCTTCATTATTGCTTAAGAGTATCTGAGCTGCATTCTCATATCTGTCGAGCAGGTTTATAGTTTTCAAATATTTACTGTCAACAGTATATGTTTTATTCTCATCTTGTGCTGATGTATAGCTGTCTGTATTAATATGCCATTCGCTGATTATAGTTTTCTTTTCGATATTTCCATAATTTAAACTATCAGCATAAAGTACTGCATTCTCTATAATTGACCTGAGATGGTTTATATTGCCTTTGAAAGATTTGATCTTGTTAACAGCTTCCTCATTAAAACTATATTCCTTATTATTATCCTGAGAAAATTCTTTTAAATAATGCAAACAAAGGTTTGACAAACTTTCACTATAATTATACCTGGTGACTTTAAGCTCATTCTTTAAATTTTCTGCTTCATTTATTAGGGAATGTGTGTTCCCATTGAGAGAACTGAATACTTTACGATTGTTACGATTTTGCTCAAATATGAATTGCAGGAAATTATAAATCAGCCCGGCAATAATTGATTTATTATCTGAGCTTAAGGCTTTATCTTCACAACTGATCTTGAAATTTGACAGATTGGACTTAAAATATAAAAACAGCAGGTCATTTAAGCCATCCTTTTCATTGTTAAACCTTAATAATAAGACTGTATTCTCCAATTCAGAGAAAATACCTTTTTGATTTTTATCGTTTTCAGGAGTATCAAATGGCAACTCAGATCTTTTGTACCAGTTGTATTGCAATTTCTCTGTCCTAAGCTTCAAAATAATATCCCGGCTGTCAATAATAGAATAATTTCCGATTTTATTATTTCTGGCTGGATTTTCAAGAACTCTTGATACCAGTGTTTCACTCTTATCGTCATGGTAAATGGCAATTAACTTCACTATTCCCGGTAAAAGTTTATTTGAGTAATTAAGGATTAACTCAAAATCATCCTCGATAAATGACAAGCCTTTTTTCATCATAACAACTTATACAATTAAGCAAATATAGTCATTAATTAAGCTTAAATCAACTTTTTTAAGCATTTAATTAAGCTTATTAAATTTTCAGCTTAAGTAATTTAATAAAACATTTAACCTAAACAACTTTACTTAAATTGCTTGTATAGCGCCTTTAAAGAGAATTACCTTTGTCACAAACCATTTGGACAGAATAATAAAAATCAACAAATATTAAATAATTAATTATTAAGCAATAACCTTAAATATCTTAATTATGAAAGCGGAAAGCACAGTAAGTAGTTGCCCATCTGATAATTATCCTGGGATGAAGGTCTTAAAGACAAGGAATGTTTGTAATTACATCAACAGGTTTGCGTATGAACAGGAAAAGAATGATAATATTTTTCAATTTGAACGTGTTGATAACAAAACGTGTATTATTAAGAACGGTTGGTTTGATCGTATCTTTAATTTTACAAAAAGATGGGTTGAGGAAGATCTAGCTTAAGATTAACAGGATTTTTCATAGTTTATTGATCATGCCCGCAAGGTAACCTGCCCCAAAGCCATTGTCGATATTCACTACAGATAATCCGCTTGCGCAGCTGTTTAACATTCCGAGCAATGCTGCCACTCCTTTGAAGCTTGCGCCGTAGCCAACACTTGTAGGTACAGCGATTACAGGCTTATCCACCAGACCTCCTATAACACTTGGAAGAGCTCCTTCCATTCCTGCAACAACAATATTCACCCTTGCTCCTCTTATCTCGTCAAGGTGTTTGTTTATGCGATGAATTCCTGCAACACCAATATCGTAAAACCTGATTACCTTATTATCATAAAACTCTGCAGTGACAGCGGCTTCCTCTGCGACAGGAATATCAGATGTTCCTGCGGTGATCACAGAAATATATGTTTGGGGTGATTTGAATTTCTTGCTTTTTATAGCAATAGTTCTTGACAATCTATCAATCTTTGCTTCAGAAAATCGTTCTTGCACAGCATCAAATATCACTTCACCAGCACGGGTTCCTAATACATTACTTCCATTCTCCACCATTTGTTCTGCGATCTGCAACACATGTTCAACAGTTTTTCCCTGGCAAAATATTACTTCAGGATATCCGCTCCTTATTTCACGGTGATGATCAACTTTGCTATGACCAAGATCTTTGAACGGCATTTTTTTTAATTCATCCAGGCCCTTGTCAACACTTACACTGCCTTCTTTGATCTCTTCCAGTAATTTCTTTAGTTTATCTGCATTCATATCTTTGTATTTTATTCGTCAAAGCTTCCGGATCTGAAACCTTCAAGATCAATAGATATATGTTTATAACCCAGCTCTTTCAATTTACCAATTATCAGAGATCTTATCCCGGGTTCAGTGATCTTTGCTATCTGATTATCGTCAACCTCAATACGAGCCAGGTCATTATATGTTCTTAAGCGTACCTTACTAAATCCCATACCCTCAAGAAACTCCTCCCCTTTCTCAATATTTCTCAACACGTCATCTTCAATAGATGTCCCGTAGGGCAATCTGGTTAATATACATGAGTTGGAAGGCCTGTCCCATACATCAAGTTTGAATTCGCGTGCAAGATCCCTGACATCTTCTTTAGAAAATCCTGCTTCAAGAAATGGACTTCGAACTCCTAATTCCTGCAAAGCTTTTAATCCAGGACGATATACTTTGGTGTCATCCGTATTACTTCCTTCAATTAAATATTTTATATTCCTTTGTCCTGCTATTTCCTTCAGGCTTGAAAACACCTTCTTTTTACATAAATAGCACCTGTTTTCAGGATTGTTCCTTATATCATCAAAAACAGTAAATAAAATACTTTCATGAGCCGCATTGATCTTAGCGGCAAAATCCTCAGCACATTTTCCTTCAGATGAAAAATGATATGGAGATCTTATTGTTATCGCAATAACTTTATTAGCAAGGATTTTATTTGTGACAAATAGTAAAGTTGAGCTATCAACACCTCCCGAAAAGGCCACAACAGCACTTTGCATTTCTTTAATTATTTCTACAAGTTTATTATATTTTATTGTCAAAGATGCATTCATAAAACTACCGTCAATAAAAATTAGTAATTAATTCAATAAAATACTTTTATTTCTATAACCCGTCACGCGTTATGCGTCACGATTAAAAAACTATTGGTACAATAGCTTTTTAATAATTTCATAAACATCTTTTAAGGCGATATTGTTTTCTCTCGCAATACGTGCACAGTCATTATATTCAGGTTTTGATTTCATGACTTTACCATCAACAAGAGCATTCTTTATCCTCACCGTTCCATAAGATGTTTCAAGTTCAGTAAACTCTCTTTCCAGTTCAATTTTCTCAACAGCATAAGCACGTAAACCAAATGTTGATGTTTCCTGAATAATTAAATTCTCCATTTTTTCTTTCAGGATATTCTTACATAAAACGCTTAGTTTGCTGGCATTCCTGGATTTTTTCATTATTATTGGAGTAAGAAAAACATCATCAGCACCGGCTTCGAACAATTGTTCCATTATAAAAGATACTACTTCCGGATTCATGTCATCTATATTGCATTCAATCATATAGTGTTGACTATCCTCAAGCTCCGGTTTAGTTTCTCCCAGTATTATTCTCAGTGCATTGGGTATATCGGATTCTTTGCTGCCTGTTCCATATCCTGTTTTCTCAATGAGAAAGTTCCTGAGATCTTCAAACTTATCGGCATTCGAGACAATAATACATGCTCCGGTTGGTGTTGTAGCTTCGAAAGGTTGACGACCCGTACTCACCGGAACACCTTTTAACAATTCAACAACAGCTGGCGGTGGCACAGGAAAAGTTCCATGCTCGCATTTTGTAAATCCACTGCCCAGCTCAATGCTTGATGAAACAATAAGATCAGGTTTAATATATTCTATACAGATTGCAGCACCAACTATATCGATGATTGCATCCATAGCACCCACTTCATGAAAGCGCACTTCCTGAATGTCAATGCCATGAACCCTTGCTTCCGCCCTGGCAAGATTATGAAACATTGTAAGACTTCTTTCTATAATAGCATTACTCAATTCACTTTCAGAAATTATATCAGTGATATCCTTTAACTTTCTGTGATAGTGCACTTCTTCAACAATAACATTCACCTGCTTTCCTGCAATACCTTTAGCAGAAGAATCCTTAACTAATACTTCATATCCGTCCAACTTAAGTTTTTTCAGCTCATTGATCAGGTAATCTTCAGGTACGCCCAAAGATATCATTGCGGCAAGATGCATATCCCCTGCAATTCCTGAAAAGCAATCGTAGTAAAGTATTTTCATTATTTTGGATTGTAGACTATGAATGCTAAGATAATTAATAATTAACAATTAATAATTCCCGACAGCACATTTTACTCAACAATAGTGACAAACAAATTATTATATTTGTCAGCTTTAAATCATCCAAACAATCCATGGAAAAGCTAAAGCAAACATTACGTGACAAGCCCTTAGCAAGATGGGGCTTATTATTTACTGTTGCCTTTGTTCAGGCTGCAAACTACTATTTCTATGATGTAATTTCACCATTGAAAAGAACACTGGAAACAAATTTCGGATTTACTTCCACTGACTTTGGCTTGTTTGTTTCATTCTACTCTGTTCCCAATACATTTTTCCTGATGGCTGTTTTGGGTGGTATCATCCTTGATAAACTGGGAATCAGAAAAACCGGTTCATTGTTTATAGGCCTTATGGTTATTGGAGGTGTAATAACAGCTTATGGTGCCAGCAGGATGTATACTGAAGGTGGTCCTTTTTATGAACTTATGGGATCATTCTGGCCTTCTTATTCACCGGAGCTTAAAATGATGCTTGTAGGTAGATTTTTCTACGGACTTGGAGCTGAGACCAGCATTGTGGTAATCAGCAAGATCATCGTTAAATGGTTTAAGGGAAAAGAACTTGCTCTTGCCTTTGGAACCAAGATCGGGATCGCAAGATTAGGTTCAGCTGCTGCATTTACTTTCACTCCTATGATCAAAGATTCAGCATCGCATTGGACGACAGCTATATGGTTTGCGACAATATTACTTATGATAGGTTTCCTGGCTTTCATTTTTTATACATTTTATGATTATAAACTAGATAAGCAAACGGAAGAAGCCGGAGTAGCGAAGCAAAGTGCAATATTTAACTGGGAGGATTTCAGAAAACTTGTCACAAACAGATCATTTATCCTTATTGTCTTATTATGTGTCACTTTTTATTCTGCGGTATTTCCTTTCCAGTCTTTTTCTGCAGACTTTTTCCTGAATAAGTTTGGATTTTCGGAGACAAAAAGCGGGTTGATATCATCGGCTCTCTTTTATGGAACCATTTTCTTTACCCCGTTTTTTGGGTTCATAGTTGATAAATTTGGGAAAAGTGCAACATACATGATCTATGGGTCCTTGCTTCTCACTGTCATACACCTGACATTTGCACTAACTTATGTAAATCCTGTTATATTGATGATCTTCCTCGGAATCGCAATATCCCTTGTCCCTGCAGCCATGTGGCCTGCCGTTGCAAAAATTGTGCATGAAGACAGAATTGGAACTGCCTATGGCTTTATGTTCACCGTTCAAAACCTTGGTTTATGGGCATTCCCTATATTAATTGGGAAAGTGCTGGATTCAAGCAATCCTCATGTGACTGAAGAGGTGCTTAAATCAGGGAATTATACTCTTGATTACACCTATGCCATATTAATGATGGCAGGACTGGGAATTCTCGGGGTAATATTTGCGCTGCTTTTAAAGAAAGAGGATAAGACAGCGGGTTATGGACTGGATTTGCCAACTTAAGGATAATATAAATTAAGCTTATAGATTTATGCAGCAAATATTGAACAATTATGCTTTAAGAGTTTCGAAATACAATGATGAATCGAACAGATTAAACCGGTATATCAAATCAACAAGCTGGCTGAGGGTTCTGTCATTTATTTCTTTTATCGTCTTAATTTATTTTTTCGCTGCCTATGAAAATATCATATATCTCTTTCCTGCAGCCACTGCTTTTATACTTTTTATTCTCTTAATCATCTTTTATCTCAGGACAAAAAACAAAAAGCGGTTTACAGACCTCTTGTTAAAGATCAATAAAAATGAAATAGACATAATTGAAAATCATAATTCCTTCCTTGATGATGGGGCTATGCATTTAAAGCAGTTTAGCTATTCAGATGACCTTGATTTATTTGGCCGGAACTCATTATTTCATATTATTAATCGTTGCGGGACAATTCACGGAAAAAAGATTCTCACAGAGCTGTTTCTATTTCCAAAAAAAAGCAAAAGTCATATATTAGATTACCAGCATGCAGTAAAAGAGCTAAACCCAAAAATACGTTTAAGGCAAAACATTCTTGCACATGCTTTGAATAATGTTGACGATCCGGAGAAAAGTGCTGATCTGAAGAAATGGATACGAAGCTCAACAGATAAAACTCTTGTAAGTACCTCCCGTGCATATAGGTATATCGGACCAGCCTTATTCCTACTGTCTTTATTGCTATACTTTATTTTTAACATAACATCAGCATTAATATTTATTGCAACATTAAACCTGTTTGTTTCCGGAATGCTTTTCAAGAACATCTCTGATCTGCAAACCAGAATCTCAAAAAGCTCTGAAACACTCTTCTCCTACTCCAATATTTTTAAAGCTATTCAGGAAGAGGATTTTGAATCTGATTTATTAAAGGATCTGAACAAGAATGCTGTAAATGCAAATAGATCATTTCGAAAACTGGCCAAAATATCTGAGAGTTTCGACAGGAGGATGAATCTTATTGTATGGGTCATCTTAAATGGTATTTTTTCTCATGATCTGCATTGTGTAGTGCAAGCCCATAAGTGGAAGATTCAAAACCGGAATAATATTGATATATGGCTTACTCAACTGGGAATCATCGAATCGCTTAATTCCATTTCCTCCTTTCATTATAACAATCCGGGTTATTCTTTTCCTGAAATAGAGGAAGACAATTATATATTTAAAGCCAGCGCATTAGGACACCCCTTACTTGATAAAGGCAAGATGGTTAGTAATAACATTTCCCTGGGTCCGAAGCCTAATGTTTTCATTGTCACAGGATCAAATATGTCAGGCAAAAGCACATTTCTAAGAACCCTTGGAATCAACCTGCTTCTGGCCAGGATTGGAGCTCCTGTTTGTGCAAAGAACCTTGAAACATATCCGTTTGAAATTCTGACCTCCATTAAATTATCTGATTCACTGAAAGAGAATAAATCACTGTTCTTTATCGAACTCGAACGATTACAGAGAATCATAAGTACTACAAAAGAAAATAATATTTCACTTGTCCTGATCGATGAAATGCTCAAAGGAACCAATTCAGATGATAAATATTATGGATCTGCAGAGTTTGCCAGAAGGGTAAAAGAACTGCAGAGTATTTTCATACTGGCCACCCATGATATAAAGCTAGGTAAGCTTGAAGCTGAATATCCTGAAAAGGTCAGGAACTATTGCTTCGAAAGCACTATTGAAAACGATGAGATATCTTTCGATTACAAAATAAGAGAAGGAATATCCAGGAACCGGAATGCAAGCTTTTTAATGCGTAAAATGAACATCATAGATAATTAATAATTAGCAATTAATAATTAATAATTCTTGTTACGCGTTATACGTGACGCGTGACGATTATTTTCCGATATTTGCCAATCCAATCCAAAATAATGACCGTCAACGAACAAAAGCAAAAAATAATTGGGGCTGTTGCTATCAGCTTAGCAGCTATTTTATGGGGCTTTGATGGCATCGTACTTACACCACGCTTATACAATCTTAATGTTACCTTTGTAGTATTCATACTTCACCTCATTCCCTTTGTAATAATGAATATATTCTTTTACAAAGAGTATCTCCATATTCCAAAGTTATCGAGGAATGACGCCCTTGTCTTCTTTCTTATAGCCCTCTTTGGCGGAGCTATTGGAACTGTTGCTGTAGTAAAAGCATTGTTCCTGCTTGAATTCAAACATCTTACAATTGTAATATTGCTTCAGAAGCTTCAACCTATATTTGCCATAGGATTAGCCATAATATTGTTAAAAGAAAAGATTAAAAAATACTACTTATTATGGGCATCCATTGCAATTATAGCCAGCTACTTTCTGACATTCGGATTTGCTTTTCCCGATTTTAATACAGGTTCAAAAACTATATACGCAGCATTGCTTTCACTGCTTGCCGCTTTTTCTTTTGGCAGTTCAACTGTTTTCAGTAAGAAGATACTGGGGAATTATTCTTTTAAAACAGCAACTTTCTTCAGATATGGGATTACAACAATGATAATGTTCTTCTATGTTCTTGTTGCCGGAGAATTTATGCAATTCGGGGAGGCAACAACAACAAACTGGCTGTTCTTTATTATCATTGGCCTGACGTCAGGTTCAGGAGCTATATTTCTTTATTATTATGGTTTAAAAAAGGTTAGAGCAATTATTGCAACAATCTGTGAATTATTCTTCCCTATATCAGCAATCCTTTTCGATTACATATTTAATAATCAGATCCTTTCTACAATACAGTGGGTTAGTGCTGCAATAATGATTTATGCCATTATAAATTTAAACAGGAAAAACTCCCTTTCTTTCAGGAAAAAATCGTAAATTAGAGTAAATTAAAAAAAGGAGGGTATTATGCATGAACATGAGCATGATCATGATGGTCTGAGATTGGTATTCACCGGATCCAATCTGGAAGCAAATTATTTAAAAACAATGCTTGAAGAAAATGGAATAGGATCAATAATCAAAGATTCTTTGTCTGCAAGCATACACGCAGGTTTCGTATCCGGCACGCAGGAAAATTCCAGCAGGGTATTTGTGTCTGAAGAAAACTTTGATGAGGGAAAGAAGATCGCTGAGGATTATAATGAAACTTTGAAATAATGTTCCTAAGCAGTTCTATTTTACATTTGAAGGAATGGGAAAGAAAAAGGAATAAATTAATAAGAAGCTTATTGATCTGAAGATTTATAGCTTCTTATAAAAGAATGAAGATAGTCAAATGCTAAAAAAAAATAACACCATTGAATGTATAGGTGAATATTTCCTTTTGAACTCTGAGCAAAAGCCTTTGCATCAATTCAATAATAAACTTTTATCACAAGGGAAATCAATTTATGAGGTCTTTAGAATTTATAATGGGATCCCTCTTTTCTTTAATGAGCATATTGAAAGACTGATCAATTCATTAAAGGCTTCAAAAATAAAGTTTAGTATTATCAAAGATGAGATCATCCATGACACTAAAAAACTTATAAGAATAAACAACATCCTGGATGGGAACATTAAGCTTGTAATTAATAAACGTACTGAATCAGACAACATTATACTGTATTTCGATCATCATAAATATCCAACACCTGAAGATTACACAAATGGTATCAAGCTGGGCCTTCTCGACGCCGAAAGGAAAAATCCCAATATTAAGTATATTAACTTAAGACTCAGAACCAATGTCAAAACAAAAATGTCAGTAAAAGGATATTTTGAATTATTATTGGTAAAAGGTCACAGCTATATCACTGAAGGAAGCCGGTCCAATGTATTCTTTATCAAAGGCAATAATATCTACACTCCTCCCCTACAGTTTGTACTTCCCGGAATCACAAGAGAAAAAGTTATTGAGGATTGTAATTCTCTCGATTTCAATGTAATACAGACTGAAATCAATGCAGATGAACTCATGTATTTCGAATCAGCTTTCATTACAGGAACTTCGCCTAAAATATTAGCTGTTAAATCAATCAACAACATCAATTATAATGTAAATAATTGGATTGTAAAAGCAATTGCCAGAAGATATGATGAAATGATAGAAAGTGATTTGAATCAAATGAAGAAGAAGTGGTAATTGCTGCTTAGCTATTAGCTTTAGCTTTTAGTTAACAGGTAGATTTTTAGTAATTTATCGTCCCACAACATTAGCACCCCCACATTATTAATTATCTGTTTTGCATATTGAATCCTTTTCAGCTTATATCCAAATTTCCAATATTTTGCTAACTTAGATTATTGAATTTATGCTTATGAAGTATTACAGATCTATTTTGGTATTTTCAGTATTAGTGTCATTTTTTCATATTAATGCACAAAAACTCACTGTCCCGGATACATATCTTATCCTTAATGCTGCACAGAATGATCCGCTATATACAACCTACACAGCTTGTATAGAAAGGTCAGGCTTATATAGTGATAAAGGTTATAAAATGGACTATTCTTCCGGGAACAAACCCATCAATTACAGTTCAGATCAATCGGGAAGTATATTTTCCATCTGGGAAGTAAACCAGGTTGTTATTAAGAATATGGATGAATACCATTCTCCTCCTGTTATAACGACTTCATTTCCTGATATGGCAATAGCTGAATACAAACCCTGGATGGGGTTAGAGGTACAAGAAACATTTTTCGTATACAGCTCAGACCTTGCAATTGTAAATATTCACATCAGTAATAAAAGTGATATCACACATGATATACAATTATATCCTGTGCTGGAATTTCTGAATGATTCATTATTTGTAAAATCCTTTTCCAGGATGGATAATATTTTTACTCTTGAGCATTACGAAACAAAAAAACGATTGATCAGCAATCTTTATTCTCATGGAGCTTATCCTGAACACTGGACAGATCTATTCTCAGGAGATTTCAGTCCTTATTCATACGGTGCTTATACCGGGAATATGGATGATTTCTATAATATCATTAAAACAGACTTTTATTCAAATGACAGAACAGATAGCCTGAACCTTAAGGATACAGGATATGTCAGATTTGCATCTCTGCATGCCAGGTTTTCACTCAAACCGGGGGAAGATCGAACAATCAGATTTTTCAGAGGCACACAGGATGAGCAAAGGGATAAAGAAAAACTCATTCAAAAGATAATTGCATTAAAAAATATTGATATTCAGGAATATGTAGACCAAAATATTAAGCTCTTCAATAGTATCCCCAGGATAGATTTTGCAACAAAGGATGAAAAGCTTGTTTATATCAGTGCCTTCAATTTAGCAAGAAGCTGTATGCTACCTCCTGAAGGCAAAACTTCTTACAACTATTATGTGTTTTCCAGAGAACCTCTCTGGGGATGGGGACATGGCCATCAAGTATTGCATGAATCATTAAGTATGCTTGCATATGCATATCTTGATCCTGAATCAGCACAGGAATCTCAAAGGGTATATATGGAGCAACAGGGAGATGATGGATTAATTGCATACAGACATGGCCCAAGAGGTTCACAAACTTACCCACATAAAGGAATGCCAACCACTTCAGCACCTTTTTATTCATGGATTAACTGGGAGGTCTATGATGTTAGTCATGATAAAGCATTCCTTCAGGATGCCTATAGAACTGGTGTTAACTACCTTAACTGGCTAAAAGAAAACAGAGATACTGATAAAGACGGATTATATGAATGGGGGCCCTATGGAATAATTGAAAATGTAAGAGATTGGTATAATGCTGTCTTTCAGGTTTCAAAGGAAAGGCATCTGGATATCGACAAAGAGGATATCAGCGATGAACTGGAATGCCTCGATCTCAGCCTGATGATTGTAAATGAAATGCGAATGTTATCAAATATGGCATTAGAATTAGGGGAAACAAAAGAAGCAAAACAATGGAGCAAAGAAGCTGATGAACTATCAGGCATGATAAATAATAATATGTGGGATGAAGAAAGTGAATTTTTCTACCATATCGATAAAAATGATCATAGCTTCCAATTTATGACCAGAGACCTGAAACGTCAGGAAATAATAGGATTTCTTCCACTATGGGCAGGATCAGTTGAACAGGAAAGAGCGGATCAGCTTATCAAAACCTTGACTGACACTTCAAAATTCTGGAGAAAGTATGGAATACCAACACTTGCAGCAGATGATGAATGGTATTCACCTTATGTTGATTATTGCTGTAAATGGAACGGGCCAGTTTGGTTGCTTTGGGATTATATGATCTTTCAGGGACTCGTAAATTATGGATATAATGACCTGGCTATTGAGCTTGCGGACAAAATGATGTTAGCCGTTTCCACCCAGTTAAAGAAGAATAATAATTTCTGGGAATCTTACAGTCCGGACAATGATGTACTCAACTGTCCAAGCAATTATATATGGGATGCTATAATGGCAAAGCTGCTCATTGAAAAAAGCAAATTAAAGATTAAGAAATAAATTTTTTCATTACTTGTCACATTGTATTCATTATATTTGACAATTCATGGATCATAAGCTGACAAACATATTAAAGATCATTTGGAAAGCCTTACGCTATCTGTTTTTCACTTTTGCTTTCTTTTGTCTTTTTCTTTTACTTTTTTCATTTACAAGCGGACCATTCTGGATCTACTACTGGCTGGGTACAGGTAATTCAGGATATAATTTCGAGCCCGACTATATCATTGTACTCGGTGGAGGTGGTATGCCATCCGAATCAGGTTTAATAAG
>CAZDWF010000031.1:0-30060 GCA_964508895.1 uncultured Bacteroidales bacterium | reverse complement strand
TATATACGCAAATGTAAGGAAAATGATATTATTTAAGATACAGCCAATGAAATATGTTGTTGCAGGTATAATCACACTCACAGGTTTGATTTATCTCGTGAAATTATTTTTACTCCAGGTTCCATATAATTCTTACAAACTTTCGGCAGAAAATAATGTACTTAGATATATTACTCTGTATCCTTCCCGAGGCCTGATATACGACAGGAATAACAATCTTATGGTATATAATGAAGCTGCCTACGATTTACTTGTTGTTCCAAATCAGCTTAAAAGTTTTGATACTAATTCATTATGTGACATACTTAGTATTACAAAGGAGAATTTTATACATCGTTTGAACAAAGCCGAAAAACATTCTTTTTATCGACCATCAGTAATACTGGAGCAAATATCAAATGAAGATAATGCATATCTTGAGGAGGTTCTTTATAAATTTCCAGGATTCTTTACCCAAACACGTTCTTTGCGAAAATATCCATTGGCCATTGCCGCACACACCCTTGGCTATATTGGAGAAGTAAACAGAAGAGAGATTAATACTGAATCCTTCTATAAAATGGGAGATTATATTGGAAAAAGCGGAATTGAAAAATCATATGAAGGCACTCTCAGAGGTAAAAAAGGATTGAAAATTAAGATAGTGGATGTTTTCAACAGGGAAAAAGGAAGTTACCAGGAGGGGAAATTTGATACCGCGGCAATTTCAGGAATGAATATCAGGCTCACCATTGATTCGAAACTACAGGAACTGGGTGAAAGACTTATGAAGAATAAAATAGGTTCTATTGTCGCTATTGAGCCTCATTCGGGTGATATACTTGCACTTGTTACAAGCCCAACTTACGACCCCAATTTACTTGTTGGCCGAATTAGAAGCAAAAACTACAATAAGCTTAGCAGTGATTCACTTAAGCCATTGTTAAACAGGGGAATAATGGGAACATACTCTCCCGGGTCCACTTTCAAGATGTTAAATGCGCTAATTGGTCTAGAAACAGGATCGATTACGATCAACTCAAGTTTTTATTGTGATGGGACCGATTCACGTCCTATTCGATGTACTCATTTTCACACAACCCCTTTAAAGTTAATACCGGCAATACAGCATTCATGTAATCCATATTTCTGGAATGTTTTTAGAAATACTATTAATTATCCTGAATTCAAATCAACTGAAGAAGGATTTGAAAATTGGAGAAAACATGTGATGAGTTTTGGATTTGGCAAATTATCAGAAACAGATATTCCTTTCGAGTTAAAAGGAAGTATTCCTGAATCACAACTTTATAACAGGATTTATGGTGAAAATCATTGGAATTCTTTAACAATACGCTCATTGGCTATTGGACAGGGGGAGATCCTGGTTACACCTTTACAACTTGCCAACTTCGCTACAATTATAGCTAACAGAGGTTATTATTATCCACCTCATCTGCTTCAAACTGTTTTATCTGGTGAAGAAAATATTATAACCTACAATAAGCATACAACAACAATATCTGAAGAACACTTTAACCCAATAGTTGATGCTATGTTTGATGCAGTAAATGTTGAACACGGCACAGCATACTGGGTTAAATTAATTGATGCTGACATCTGTGGAAAAACAGGAACGGTTGAGAATCCACATGGTGAAGACCATAGTATGTTTATTGCTTTTGCGCCTAAAGATAAGCCTGTGATAGCAATTTCAGTAATTGTAGAAAATGCAGGATTTGGTTCAACCTGGGCTGCACCAATAGCCAGTTTAATGATTGAGCAGTATCTTAACGGAACAATAGAACGGAAATGGATAGAGAACCATGTTTTAAAATTTGAAAAGAATAAATAATGTCAAGAAACAGACAGAGCATAATTTCAAATATTGACTGGCTAAGCGTAGTCCTTTATTTCATACTGGTATTATTTGGATGGATCAATGTATATGCTTCTGTATATAACGATGAGCACTCAAGTATTTTTGATTTCAGTCAGCGCTATGGAAAACAGTTGATCTGGATACTTGCCTCTGTTATAATTATTTTAATTATACTACTTATTGATGCCAAATTCTTTTCAACATTTGCTTATCTCATTTATTTTATTGGAATATTATCATTAATAGCAGTCCTTCTGGTTGGCACAGAGATTGCCGGATCAAAATCATGGTTCCAAATAGGTTCATTTAGCCTGCAACCGTCTGAATTTGTGAAAATTACTGTTTCTCTGGCACTGGCAAAATACCTTAGCACATTCAATATTACATTAAAAAACTTCAGGCATGCAATCAGAGCATTTGCCATAATTCTGTTTCCGGCATTATTAATTTTTCTTCAGAATGATACCGGTTCTGCACTTGTATATTTTGCACTTATCCTGGTTCTATACCGTGAAGGATTGTCAGGAAACCTTCTTTTTCTTGGATTAATTGTAACTGTCATTTTTATCATGTCACTTCTTTTTGATAAGATTTATGTAATTATAGGAATTTCATTTGTTGGCCTGGTATTTTTATTATTTATCAAACGATCATTATCCAATATTTTAAGATTAACATTAATACTATTAATAGCAGCAACTTTTGTGTTCAGCGTGGATTATGTATTCAACAACTTCTTAAGCTCACATCATAAGAAAAGAATTAATGTAGTGCTGGGAAAGGAGATGGATATCAGGGGAGCTGGTTATAATGTTCACCAGTCAAAAATTGCAATTGGATCCGGTGGATTTTGGGGGAAAGGTTTTCTAAAAGGTACTCAAACAAAATATAATTTTGTTCCTGAACAGGATACTGATTTTATCTTTTGCACTGTTGGAGAAGAATTCGGTTTCGTAGGAAGTATATTTTTAATAGCTCTTTACATAGTTTTTCTAATCAGGCTTATTACAATATCCGAGCGACAAAAATCAAAATTTGTTAGAATTTATGGATATAGTGTGGTTTCTATAATATTCTTTCATTTCTTCATAAACATAGGCATGACGATAGGTATTATTCCTGTGATAGGCATTCCTCTTCCGTTTATTAGTTATGGCGGATCATCCTTATGGGCATTTACAATCTTATTATTTATTTTCCTTCGCCAGGATGCAAATCGCACACAAATACTATAATTATATTTTACTATTAGCATCTGATTATCTATGTTTTACGCTAACCCCATGCTTTTTTATTTGAAATAATGGGAACAAATTGATTTGAAAAGTATTAACCAGCAGAATAGATTATAGCTTCATTAATTATATAGATAATCAATGAGGATCAATAAAGCTATTGAGTTACTATATTTTTAATTCAATAATCACTATCTTTACACATCAAAATTATCTTATGGAAAAGCGCTGGATATTAAAGAAAATGGGGGATAAGGATGCTGTCCAGAAGCTTTCATCAGCGCTTAATATTAACAATGATCTTTCTAATTTATTATTACAGAGAGATGTAACAACTTTCGATGAAGCAAAAGCATATTTCCGACCTGATTTAAAACAATTGCACGATCCGTTCCTGATGAAGGATATGGATAAAGCTGTGTCAAGAATTGAACAAGCTGTCAGCAATAAAGAAAAGATAATGATCTATGGTGATTATGATGTTGATGGCACAACAGCCGTATCATTGGTTTATACATTTCTTAAAAAGTTTTATGAAAATGTGGATTATTATATTCCAGACAGGTATTCGGAGGGTTATGGGATATCATATAAGGGTATTGACTATGCCAGAGATCATGGATTTTCTCTTCTAATAGTACTAGATTGTGGTATTAAAGCCATTGAAAAAATTGAATATGCAAAGCAATACAATATCGACTTTATAATCTGCGATCATCACCGTCCAGGACCTGAACTACCCGATGCATATGCAGTACTGGACCCCAAAAGAAATGACTGTGATTATCCTTTTAAAGAACTTTCAGGATGTGGAGTTGGCTTTAAGTTAATTCAGGCATACGCTCAAAAGTATAATATATCATTTGATGAATTAATGCCTTTTCTTGATCTTGTTGTTGTGAGCATTGCAGCAGACATTGTTCCTATTACAGGAGAAAACAGAATATTAGCATATTTTGGTTTAAAAATAATAAATTCTTATCCGCGGCCCGGGCTGGAGGCCATTCTTGGATGTTCTAACATTACAAAGCTACATACCCCAAAAGGAAACTACCATTTCAACAGGGAGATCAGCATAAGTGACTTAGTCTTTTTTGTAGGTCCCAGGATCAATGCTGCCGGAAGAATTGAAAATGCAAAAGAATCTGTTGATTTGCTTATTACAACTGATTATAAGTATGCTATTAAACTGGCTGATCAGGTTAATAACCTGAATATGGAACGAAAAACACTTGATCTTAATGCAACCCAGGAAGCCCTTGAACGTATAGCAACAGATCCATCAAGTCCTGATACAAAAAGTACAGTATTATACGATCCAACCTGGCATAAAGGTGTTATAGGTATTGTTGCTTCCCGTCTTACAGAACATTATTATAAGCCAACTGTTGTTTTAACTCTGTCTAATGGTATACTGACGGGCTCTGCCCGCTCTGTTAAAGATTTTGATATTTATGATGCAATTGACTCCTGCAGTGATCTCCTGGAACATTTTGGCGGTCATAAATATGCTGCAGGATTATCATTAAAACCCGAGAATTTTGATGTCTTCCGCAATAAATTCGAGACGTATGTAAATGAAAATATCAGTGAATCAATGATGGTTCCTGTAGTTGAAATTGATCTTAAAATTATACTCAAAGATATTAATTCGAAATTCTACAAGGTGCTTAAGCAATTTGCACCATTCGGGCCAGGGAATATGTCGCCAATATTTCAGACCGACAGGATAATTGATACAGGAAAAGCACGTGTGGTTGGTAAAAACCACCTGAAACTTGAAGTTGTTCATCCTGATATTTCAGGATTTCCATTCTCAGCTATTGCATTCCAACAAGGAGAACAGCTCGACAGGATTAAATCCGGAAAAGAATTTAGCATATGCTACCACATAGAAGAGAATGAGTGGAATGGGGTAAAATACCTCCAGTTAAATATCAAAGACATTCAGTTTTACGATTAAGCTTATTCTTTAATATTTCTTATACTAAAAGAGTATATTGTAACAAATAACCCAAAAACAATAGCAAAGATCCCTATTAGTATTGTTAATGTTTCTGATGATTCCGTTGGGTTTATAAACAACACAATACCAAGTATTATCACTATCACGGCATTGAATAACATAAGCCATCTGGATTTCCCTGTTTGATGTGCTTTTAAAGCACCAAACATTTGAGTAAACCCAACAGTAATAGCCCAGATACCCACTATTATTATAAACAGATCTATGGTCAGCTGTGGATAGATCACTATGATTATTCCAATAATTATATCAAGTATACCTTCAAATAACCAGTTTGCCCAGTGTTTGTTTGTTTTAACATGAGAAAATGCACCAATTAACAGGAAAATACCGCTGACAATAATTAGAATACCAAAATACATCATTAAAGTAGCAAGTGTAACTCCTGGGAAAAACACTGCAGCAATTCCAAATAATGTAACTAAAAGTCCTTTTAAAGTGAGAAGCCACCAGTTTTTGTAAATACTATTTTCCATGATTTAACAATTTTTGAAATGATTATTTATTCTGCGTTTTTTATCTGAAATGAAATGTATATCATAATAACACCAAATACAAGAGCGATAATTCCAACAAGAACAGTAAATGCCATTGCCGCCTGAAATGGATTAAAAAATATCAGAACTCCAAATAACAGGGTGAGTAATCCATTTATCAAAAGAATCCTTTTATTCGATCCTGCCCTCTCTATTCCTGTCAGTATAACTAATTGCATAATACCAAGGATTATAGCCCATATACCAACAATAATAACAAACAATTCCAGTGTTTGTCGGGTAAATAATAAAATAATTAATCCTAGTATAAGTGTGACAATTCCTTCAATTAACAGCAGGGTGTAATTTTTCTGTTTCTTTTTATTCATTAATGCCCCTATAAGTAAGATCAACCCACCCAGAAGCAATATGAATCCAAAATATTTTGCGATTGTCAGAATTGTTCCCTGTGGAATGAAAAGTGCAAATACACCAAAAATTACGGCAATAATTCCATTAATGGTAAGTAACCACCAATTTTTATGAAGTTGAGCTGACATAATTAAGATTTAAAAAAAAGTTCTTATTAATAAATAAACACCAAAGACAGCTAATCCTATTCCGGCAATACGATTAATCCAGGTGATAAAGCCAGGTGTAAGATACTTCTTTATTTTATATGAACCAAAACATTTCAACATATCAGTAGCAATAACAGTAATAAGCGTAGCTGAAAGAAAAAAGATTATAGATTGGGGTTTACCGGCATAATTTGCAGAAATAGCAACAACCACACCCATCCAGAAAATCCAGACAAATGGATTGGCAATATTCAGGAAAAACCCTTTAACAATGTATGTCATAAAACCAGGTTTGTTATTCACATCATTGTCACTATCCTGACTGATTTGAACTTTTTTTCGGAATGTGACTATTCCAAAAATAATAAGGATTATACTGCTTATTATACCGAATATCATATGATTTGTGGGATCACTAATGATCTGTATCACACCCAAAAAACATAGTGCTACCAATACTACATCGCTTAGGAATATTCCAATAGCAAGAAGAAATCCTGAAAAAAGCCCTCTATGTATACTTGTTTGGATCAATGCAAATAATGCAGGACCAAATCCAAAGAAAAATGCAAGTGTTAAACCTAAAAGTACTCCTTCCCAAATAGGACCCATAATAATTATCTTCTATACTGTTTAATATATTCTTCCCAATCACTTAATTGTTTGTCTTTTATAACTCTTGGAAACTTATTAGCTCCACCCTCTTTTCCATGTATTTTCATCCAATTAGAAAAAGCTTCTGTTGGAAGAATCTCAACAAACACTTCCTTTATCGCGGCAATTCGTTCTACCCTGTAATCATCATTCAATATCTTGAGATACTCATCAATCTTAAATCTGGCAACTTCTGAGTCGATTTTATCATCGGTTCCTAAATACCATTTATGAGCAAACAATGAGTCGTATCTTATTGCGGCAACTGTAAACTCTCTGATCTCTATATTTTCATCATCCTGGAGCATTTTTATTGCCCTGTTCATATTCTCCTGTGATAAATGCTCTCCACAAATACTAATGTAATGCTTTGTTCTTCCTGTTATAATTATCTCATTATACTCTTTAGATGTAAATTTTATTGTATCACCAATAAGATATCTCCACGCTCCGGAACATGTACTCAATAACAAAGCATATTCAACATCTTCTTTTACCTGATCAATGGTAAGAGTTGTTGGGTTTTTATAAATATTCCCCTCTAAATCAAAATTTTGATCATTAAAAGGTACGAACTCGTAGAATAATCCACTATCAAGCACCATTTGCATTGCCTTTACATTGATACGGTTTTGATATGCAATATAACCTTCTGATGCAAGATATGATTCAGTGTAGATAATCGGTTTGGCAAATAGTTTTTCAAAACTTTTTAGGTATGGATCAAAGGCTACTCCACTATGCACATAAACCGACAAATTAGGCCAAATATCATGAACGCTTTTAACTTCATAAAATTTAATTATCCTTTCCAGGATAATCTGTATCCATGCAGGAACTCCGACTATTATTCCAATATCCCAGTCAGCAGCTTTTTTGATTATTTCTTCCAGTTTTGTTTCCCAGTCTCTTTCTTTTGAAATTCTTTTTCCGGGCTTATAAAAATGCTGAAACCAGAATGGTATATTTCCAGCAGATATTCCTGAAAGATCACCTTCATAATAACTTCCATTATAATTCAGGTGTGTACTGCCTCCTATCATTAAAAACCCTTTTTCGTAAAACTCTATTGGGAAATCATACTTTACTGTATTAGCCAATTGCCGGATACTGGTACGCCTGATAGCCCTTATCATATCACCGGAAACTGGAATATGCTTACTTGAAGATTCTGAGGTCCCCGAAGTTAAAGCGAAATATTTAACCCTTCCCGGCCAGCTAATAAATGATTCTCCATTTAATGCCCTGTACCACCATTGCTGAAACATCGATTGATAATCAAAAACAGGGACTGAATTCTTAAAACTGTTAATAATATCTTCATTTTTAAGAATTTCCTGGAACTTGTAATGCTCGCCAAAGGATGTATAAATGGCCTTTTTCAATAATTTCCGGAGTTGCTTTTTCTGGGCATCAATAGCATTGAATTTCTTCTTCTTCTCTTCCGGAAGGTTTCTCAATGCATAGGCATTTTTTATTATAGAACCCAGTATGGCCATTAACAAAAAATTGGTTTTCAGTGCGTAAAAATAACATAATTTTACCAAAGAAAATAATGAGGTGATTATATGCGAAAACTATTGATCCTACTGATAAAATCTTTTATCCTGATAGCTGGTATTCTGATATTATTAATTGCTTCATTTTTCATGTACTCCACAATTAATGATTTTACACCTAATAAGGAGCAAATCGAATTCACGAACTTAGAATCTCCTCTTGCTGTAACAGATACTATAAATTTAATGACCTGGAATATAGGGTTTTTAGGATTAGGAGAGCAAATGGATTTCTTTTATGATGGAGGTAATAATGTTATTACCACATCAGAAGATTATATTAAAAATCAGGAGTTTATTAAAGGCTTTTTTAATTCACAGGATAAAACAGATTTCTGGCTTTTTCAGGAGGTCGATATCTATTCAAAACGAAGCTATTTTAAAGATCAGAGAGAAATATTTAAATCAGATAAGTTGTTTAATCATTTCTTTAGTCAAAATTATAAGGTTTCATTTGTTCCTGTTCCTTTTTATCAGCCAATGGGTAAGGTCAATTCAGGATTATACACCATATCATCGTTTCAGCCAACAGAAGTGATCACCAGATATTTTGACGGGAATTATTCATGGCCTACAAAACTTTTTATGTTTGACCGTTGCTACAGTGTTCTTAAATTCAAGACAAATTATATTGGAGACTTAATTTTGATAAACACTCATAATTCAGCTTTTGACGATGGGAACCTTCGCGTATCACAGCTTAACGAGCTTATTTCCTATGCAAGAAATGAATACCTTAATGGAAATTATATAATTATTGGTGGTGATTGGAATATGAATCCTCCGGGATTCATTTCGGCTGATATCAAAAACTACCTGTCAATTATAAATCCTCATCAAATCTCTGACACAATCATTACAAATAAGTGGCAATGGGTATATGATTCCACTATTCCTACTAACCGAAGCCTTGATGAATCTTTTGATCCTGAAACAACTGAAACAACAACTATCGATTTCTACCTTCTTTCACCTAACATCAAACCGCTTATTGTAAAAACATTAGATCTTGGATTTATGTCATCAGATCATAATCCGGTTTATGTAAAACTCGCTCTTCAACCCGATTTAACTGAATGATTCCGGATTAATTGATACATAATTTTGCAGACACTTATCTTTCTGCAATAAAAAATCATTTATCAGACATCCTGTAATAAACTTTTCATCCTGCAGATTGTTTATTAAAATAAAAATCTCAAAATGAAAAAAAACCTAGGAACATTCGACAGAATATTCAGGATTATCTTTGCAATAGTTATTGCAATCCTGATTTTTACCAATGTATTAACATCAACACTGGCAATTGTATTGGGCATTTTTGCTGCAGTATTTCTAATTACGGGATTATTTAGCTTTTGTGGGCTATATACTATCTTCGGTATATCAAGCTGTAAGACTAAAAGTTGGTAGTTTGTAGAATATAAAAAGCCATTAGATTTATCCAATGGCTTTTTATTTCTTTTATCCTCATCCTAAAGAAAAAGTTCCGCCGCAATCCCATCAGCCAATAGCTTCCCATCATCACTTATGGCAAATATATTTCTATCCCGGTCTATCAATTTTTGATCAACAAATTTCCGCGCCATCCTCTCAAAATACGCAGAGTATTTAATCCCAAATACATTCTCAATATGCTCAACATCAATTCCCCAGGATGTTCTCAATGAGGTCATCACATACTCGTTATATTTTTGATCAGTAGTTAAAACTTCAACTTCTTTTATAATAGTCTGAATTTCATTCAATTCCTTGTATTTGCCAATATTTGAGATATTCCATTGCCTGCTTTTTCCATTATATGAGTGAGCAGAAGGACCCAATCCCAGGTAATAACCACCTAACCAGTATAAACTGTTGTGCTTCGAATAAAAGCCCTTTCTTGCAAAATTTGAAATCTCATAATGAATAAAATTATTACTGCTCATTATTTCCATCAACAACTTAAACTGTTCAACTATCATGTTTTCATTGATACCAACCAATTTCTTTCTGTCAATTAGCCATTTTAATGCAGTTCTGTTTTCAACTGTTAATGCATAAGCTGAAAGATGTGGTATTTCATGATCAATAAAAGAAATAAGATTTGATTCCCAGGAATTTATATCGGAACCAGGAATTCCATATATCAGATCAATAGTTATATTTCTGAATCCTGCCTTTAAGAATATTTCAATAGATTCGAATGATTGTTTCGGTGTATGGGTTCTTTCAAGGTATTTTAAATCACTATTATTAAAAGATTGCACTCCAACGCTTATCCTGTTAATTCCAATATCTTTTAATTCATTAAGCTTTTGCTTTTCAACATCATCAGGATTGAACTCCAATGTAATTTCCACATCTTCCTGTACCTTATAAATTCCTCTGACAGAATGTAAAATATCATAGATTTCATTGACTGAAAGCAGTGAAGGTGTACCACCACCAAAATAGATCGTTCTAATTACCTCTCCTTCAAGATAGCCTTTTCGCAAATCAGCCTCCTTTAGTAAAGCATCCACAAATCCCTTTCTCAGTGTCTCGGAAGCTACAGAGAAAAAATTGCAGTAATGGCACTTCTGTTTGCAAAAAGGAATGTGTATGTATATTCCAGCCATGATTGCAAAGATAATAAATAGATACCGGGTATAAGAATCCGGTGTCTCGTACCGGAAACTTATTCAAAAAATAGTATTTTTATATCCAAATTATCTTACCAAAACTAACACTATTATGAAAAGACGTGATTTCATTGTTAAAAGTATAGGCACTTCGATTGCCACTGCTACCTCATTTGTATTTGGTAAATCTGCTTTTGCTTTTGTTAATAACTCATTTAGCCAGGATGGTGGTGTTTACGACCTGGTGGCAGCTAAAGGTGATGATCCGGTTAAAATGTTTGATGAATCAATAAAAGCCTTAGGCGGCATGGAAAGCTTTGTGAAACCCGGACAAAGTGTTGTTGTTAAACCAAATATAGGCTGGGATGCCACTCCTGAAAGGGCAGCCAATACAAATCCTCAGTTAATTGGCAGAATAATTAAATCATGTTACGATGCCGGTGCAAGCGATGTATATGTATTTGATAATACATGCAACGAATGGACCAAATGTTATTCAAACAGTGGGATCAAATCAGCAGTTGAGGAAGCAGGGGGCACGATGGTCCCAGGAAATAGTGAAAGCTTTTACAAAGCTATAGAGATTCCGGAAGGGAAAAAACTCACTTCTGCTAAAGTTCATGAACTTATACTTGATTCTGATGTGTTTATCAATGTTCCTGTATTGAAGCATCACAGCTCAGGGAAACTCACCATCGCAATGAAAAACCTTATGGGTATTGTATGGGACAGAAGATACTGGCATAAAAACAATCTTCATCAGTGTATAGCAGATTTTATTACCTGGCGTAAACCCGATCTCAATATTATTGATGCCTATGCAGTGATGAAAAGAAATGGTCCTCGGGGTGTATCTGTTGATGATGTAGTAAAGCTCAATACTCTGATAATTTCTTCCGATATTGTTGCTGCAGATGTTGCAGCCACTAAAGTTTTTGGTTATGAACCTGAGGATGTCCCCTATATTGAAATTGCAGCTGAAATGGGACTTGGAAACAAAAATCTCACCGAGCTGAATATCAAAAGAATAAAACTTTAATCGAATGAGTTCCAGGGTGCTAAAAATAATCAGGGTTATACTTGCCCTGTTCTTTTTTGTTTTTACCACTCTCATTTTTCTTGATTTTTCAAACTCCTTCCCTACCAAAAGTATTGGCAACATAACATTCCTTCAGTTTTTACCATCATTGATGAAATTTCTGCAAGGATTTTCAGTATTATTCACAGGATTCATAGTTATTATAACTATTACAATATTACTCGGTCGATTCTATTGTTCAACAATTTGTCCACTGGGTGTTTTTCAGGATATAATCATTTTTATTAAAAGAAGGATAAGCAGAAGAAAGAGATTCAGTTATCTCAAACCTCACAGAATTACGAGGTATTCTATTCTTATAGCTACAGTTGGATTATGGATGTTTGTCAGCTCTGCTTTTATAATAATTCTTGATCCATTCAGCATGTTTGGAAGGATCAGTATTACTTTGTTCAGACCTGTTTTAATAACACTCAATAACTTACTTTCAAAGTTTCTGGGTTTATTTGAGATATATTCTGTTTATCCTGTAGATATAAAATCAGCAAGTATTGGCTCAATTTTCTTTTCTCTTTTCGCATTATTTGTTATAATTTATCTGAGTTTAAGAATGGCCCGCATTTATTGTAATCTTATTTGTCCTGTAGGAACTTTTCTCGGTTTAATCTCAAAAATATCTCTCTTCAAGATAAGAATGAATGTGAATCTTTGCAATAGCTGTGGGGCTTGCTCTTCAAAATGCAAAACAGGATGTATAGATAGCATTAACAAAAAAATTGATTATTCAAGGTGTATACTATGTTTTAATTGCGTGGACTCCTGTCCTGAGAATGGTATAATTTACGCATATAAAAGCCCATCAGAATCAATAGCAAGCCCCAAAGTTACAAGTTTTAATTCATCAAAAAGAACATCCCTGAAAATTGGCGGATTACTGCTTACGGGAGCCTTATCAGATAGTTTAGTATCTGCTCAAGGATGGCGTTTTGGTGGAAGAAAGCATAGAAATCAGAAAAACAAGGATCCTATTCCCATAAACCGTGAACACCCGGTTACACCTCCCGGTTCTATAAGCCTGGAGAGATTTAACAAATATTGCACAAGCTGCTACCTATGCGTAAATGCCTGTCCTACACAGGTTTTACAGCCAAGCTTCCTGAAATATGGAATAAATGGTGCTTTACAACCCTATATGGATTACTTCACAAATTACTGCAACTATGATTGTACGATATGCGGAGAAATTTGTCCAACAGATGCAATTATACCTCTTCCGAAAGAAGAAAAGCAATTGGTGCAAATGGGTGTAGCTGAGTTTGTTAAACAAAATTGCATAGTACACATTGATCATACTGAATGTGGTGCATGTTCCGAACATTGTCCTACCAAGGCAGTAGATATGGAACCTTACAAGGATACATTAACAATCCCATATGTTACAGAAGATATTTGTATCGGATGCGGTGCATGCGAGTTTGCTTGTCCTACCGACCCAAAATCAATTTATGTAAAAACAAATGAAATTCACAAGACGGCAAAGAAACCAGTAAGTGAAGGAGAGATTGAACCTGATACTACTGACGATTTTCCGTTTTAATATTACTTTTCCATTCTTCTCCAATACATCACTCCTGAATAGATATTAACACATGAATAATCGGATGTTATAGGCTGTTTTCTAACTGGCTGTGAAGACAAGAATATATATTAGATAGAATTGGACGAATGTCGAATGTCGACATTCGTCCAATTCTATCTAATATTATTTCTTTAATACTATTCGAATAGTAGTTCCCTGCTTAATTGCTGAAGCTTTTACAAATATTTTACCCCTGTGGTAATCCTGAATTATCCTTTTTGAAAGCGATAAGCCCAATCCCCAACCTCTTTTTTTACTTGTATAACCTGGGTTAAAAATGGTTTTTTGTAAAGATTTTTGAATTCCTTTACCCGTATCATTTATATCGATATTCAGGAATTTATCCTCATCTGAAATATCTACTGATAAAGTACCTTGCCCGCCCATTGCATCAATAGCATTTTTACAAAGATTTTCAATAACCCATTCAAAAAGCGGAATATTTATAGGAGCAGTAATTATAATATCTTCATCTGGATTTATTTTATATGATATCCTATCTGATGTACGAGATTTTATATAATTAACGCTGTCATAAACTACCTGAACTACGTTAGCATTTTCAAGTTTTGGGGTAGATCCGATCTTTGAAAAGCGATCTGTGATGCTTTGCAGTCGTTTCACATCCTTTTTGATCTCATCTATTCCTTCATCCTTGATTCCCTTCATATCCATCAGCTCAAGCCAGGCTATCATCGATGACAAAGGAGTACCTAACTGATGAGCTGTTTCTTTCGACATGCCAACCCAAACCTGATTTTGTTCTGATCGTCTTGCAGTAGAGAACATGAGATATGCAATGATTATAAACAATCCAATAATCCCAAACTGAACATATGGATAATAGATCAGATTGGTAAGTAAAACTGTGTCTTTGTAAAAAATGTATTTCCGACCCTGTCCAACCAGGTGAATTTCAATAGGAGGGTTTTCCTCTTCCATATCCTGAATAAGTTTCTGAACATAGGCAGAATCTTCAATTCGTTTTTCATCAACATTACCAAATTCAAGTATGTTAGATTTAGTGCTATCGGTTATAATAACCGGAACAGAGGCGGAATTACTTACTACTTCAGAAAAGAAGGATTCGATAAGATCATCCAGTACTTGTCTCAGATCAGTATAAATTTTTGATTCCTTGAAATACAGTTTCACGTACTCATTTTCGAAGTAATTCAATATAATTGGATCAAATTCAGAAAATTCCTTTTTCAGATCTCCCTGAAGTTTATCAATGCCATCAAAGTTTATGTCGACATTTCTTTCATTTCTTATAGAATCATACTTATCTGTTAATATTATGGGAATGGTAGTATTATATGTAATGATTTTCAGATAGTAGTCTAGTACTTCAGAGTTATTATTGTTATCGCTCAAAATATTTGTATAAGCATCAGCAAGCAGTTCAGCTCTCTTAATTTCCTCCACACGTACCTGTTCAAAGAACCTTTCGGTATAGTTCACCAGTTCAGCTTTTTGCTGAATAGCATTGGCCCAGATCTCAATATTTGATCTTTCATCTTCGGAGATCATCCCTACCAAAACATTTGTATACCAAAGAGAAGCTGCAATGAAAATTAAAGCCGCAACCGCAAGTATCAGCTTCCAACGTTTCTTTCTGGTATATATGTTCATATAAGTGTTTTAGCTTTTTTTTATAATTTCAGCCATTACAATTCTTTAAATTCATATATGTATTAAACGATCCATTCTAAAATATATTTCGGGGCTCTTTTTTCATATGCTACACAACTAAAAGCTAAAGGTTAATTATCATTGCTCAATAGCCAATCCTTCGCTCTCATTATCTCATCTTTCTTCTCCTCTGAAACACCAGGATATTTAAGATTCATGTGTTCTAGAGTTGCTATTATTATATCTGAAATGGCAGCCCGCATAAACCATTTATTATCAGCAGGAATTAAATACCAGGGTGCTATCTCTGTAGAAGTGTTTATCAGCATTTGCTCAATGGCATACTGGTAATCATCCCAGAATTTTCTTTCCTTGAAATCGCTCAGAGAGATCTTCCAGTGTTTTCTTGGATTCTCTATTCGCGACATAAACCTTTTCTTTTGTTCATCCTTGCTTAGATTCAGGAAGAATTTCAAAACAGTCGTTCCGTTGCCGACCAGATATCTTTCAAAGTCGTTAATTTGATTGTATCTCATCTCCCAGAATGATTTATTGTTCTTTGAATCCCTTGGGGAGTGTGGTAGTTTCTGGCTTTTTAAGATTTCAGGATGAACACGCGTTACCAGAACTTCTTCATAGTAAGATCTGTTATATATCCCTATTCTTCCTCTTTCAGGAAGGGCTTTATAACATCTCCACAAATAAGTATGATCAAGTTCCTCATCTGACGGCTTCTTAAAACTTTTTACCGAGCATCCCATAGGATTAACTCTCGACATAACATGTTTTATAGTACCATCTTTTCCAGCAGCATCCATTCCCTGAAACACAATTAAAAGAGCATATTTATCGTACGCATAAAGAACTTCCTGAAGCTCAGATAATTTTTCAGTACCATTTTTTAATTCCTCTATTCCCTGTTTTTTATTTTGAAAATCGCCGGTATATGCAGGATCAAAATCACTTAGCTTTTTCAAATGGGAAGGCAAAAACTTTAGTTCCTGGTAAACATTATTTTCTTTTGACATAATATTAAGTTGAAGAGCTTATATTAATTAGAAAATAAAATTACTAATAAATTCTTAATTCTTTAACTACCTTTGATCCGCAAACTAAACACTCCATTATTATGAAAAAGAATTCATCCTTAATTTTATTATTAATTTTCAGCTCCCTCTTATTATTTACGGGATGTACAAATGAAAAAAACATGACAGCAAAGATCTATCCGCTGGAGGATTTTTTCAAAAATCCTGAAAAAACAGCGTATCAAATATCACCAAATGGTGATTATTACTCATTTATGGCACCTTATCAAGACAGGCTTAATGTTTTCATTCAGAAGATAGATGAAGATTCAGCAGTGCGTCTTACAGCTGAAACTGATCGTGATATAGCTGGTTATTTCTGGCCAAATAACAATCAGATCCTCTTTTTGAAAGATGATGGTGGCAATGAAAACTATAAACTCTATGGAGTAAACATTGATGCCACAGATCTTATTTGCTTTACTGATTATCCTGACGTAAGAACGGGAATTATTGAAGAATTACCTGACATACCAGATGAGATTATTATCTCTATGAATAAAAGGAATCCTCAGGTCTTTGATCCTTATCGATTAAATATTAAAACTGGCGAAATGACAATGCTTGCCGAAAATCCCGGGAACATTATGGGTTGGTATTTCGATCATGACGGGCAGCTTAGGGCAGCATCTGCTATTGTTGATGGTGTTAACACGCAATTACTCTACAGAGAAACCGAAGAGGATGAATTTAAACCAGTCTTAACAACAAATTTCAAAGAAACATGTGATCCGGTATTCTTCACATTTGATAACAAAGACGTATATGCAATCTCAAACCTCAACAGAGACAAAGCTGCTGTTGTAATCTTTGATATAGCAAATGGTGTTGAGAAAGAAGTTCTTTATGAGAATGCAGATTATGATGTTTCAGGAGTGTTCTATTCGAAAAAACGTAAGGTACTTACCTCGGCATCATATACTTCCTGGAAAAGACAAAGACATTTCTTTGATGATGAAACCAAACAACTTTTTGAAAGATTAAATAAAGATCTTGGTGATTACGAACTTGGGATTACAGGTGCAACAAAAGAAGAAGATAAATATATCATCAGAACTTACAGCGATAAATCATTAGGTGCTTATTACATCTATGATAAAAACACTGATAAACTCAACAAGATCACTGAAGTTAGTCCGTGGATCGATGAAAACGATATGGCAAATGTGAATCCAATTAAGTATGAATCAAGAGATGGCCTTACAATTCATGGTTATCTTACACTTCCAAAAGGATACACCATGGAAAATGCTAAAGACCTTCCTGTAATTGTTAATCCTCATGGAGGTCCTTGGGCAAGAGATGGCTGGGGTTTCAATCCTGAAATACAATTCCTTGCTAACAGAGGTTATGCTATCCTTCAGATGAACTTCAGAGGATCTACAGGTTATGGAAGAGCATTCTGGGAAGCTTCATTCAAGCAATGGGGATTAAGCATGCAAACAGATATTACTGATGGAGTGAACTGGCTTATAGAACAGGGTATAGCAGATCCTGAAAAGATAGCTATTTATGGAGGAAGCTATGGTGGATATGCAACACTACAGGGTATCGTTGTTGATCCTGAATTATATGCAGCAGCAGTTGATTATGTAGGTGTATCTAACCTTTTCTCTTTCATGAAAACCATACCTCCATACTGGAAGCCATTCCTTGAAATGATGTATGAAATGGTTGGAAATCCTGAATCTGACAGTGTTCAGTTAGCTGCAACCTCACCAGCATTAAATGCCGACAAGATCATTACACCATTATTTGTTGCCCAGGGAGCTAACGACCCAAGAGTAAATATTAATGAATCAGATCAAATGGTTAATGCTTTAAAAGAAAGAGGAATTGAAGTGGAATATCTTGTAAAAGATAATGAAGGACATGGCTTCAGGAATGAAGAAAACCGTTTTGAGTTTTACAGATCAATGGAAAAATTCCTTTCATCCTACCTGAAAGATGCTGAAAAACAAAAGTAAATTGTAAACTGAAAAGATCTGTTTACAAGCTTATACAGTAAGGTGGTCAATTATGGCCACCTTATTTTTTATATATAACTAAATTTATAGTTGATTTTTATATATTTGTACAATATTAAACTAAAACATTAGTTATAGAAATACAGATCATAAAAAATGAAAGAATTAACAAAGGCAGAAGAACAAATAATGCAAATTCTCTGGAAGATCCGGAAAGGATTCGTTCACGACCTCCTGGAATATTTTCCAGAACCAAAACCTGCTTACAACACTGTATCAACCATTGTTAGAATTCTCGAAAAGAAAAACTTCGCAGGACATAAAGCTTACGGAAAATCACATGAGTATTATCCATTGATAAGCAAAAAAGACTATACCAAAAGCTTCTTCAAGAATTTCATGAAAAACTATTTCAGTAATTCCCCTAAGGAATTTGCTTCCTTTTTTGCAAATAATGAAAAGCTGGATATTAGAGACCTTGAAGAAATTCTCAAAATTATGAATGGTCAGATCAACGAAAAGAAAAGTAAAAAGAAATGAACGACTTTCTGATATATATGATACAGGTATCTGTTTCCTTGGCTCTTTTTTATGGGATATACTGGCTTTTCCTGAGAAAAGAGACATTCTTTCATGCTAACAGGATATACTTAATGATATCACTTGTTCTTTCTGCCCTGATCCCATTTTTTAATTACTCCTTTTTTAGTACCGGGATTACTGATAAATATATTGTTTTTCTTGATCCAATTACGATAACTGCTAATGATATCAACAACAGTATACAATATAACATTACTACTTTTCAGATAATACTTATTATATATTTTACAGGAGTTGGTATATTCTCGGTTCGCTTTCTATATCAGATTTTCCAGTTAATAAGAATTGCATATTCAGGAAAGAAAAAAGTTCAGGATGGAATATCCTATATTATCACATATAAGAATATTTCACCATTTTCATTCTTCAATTATATATTCCTTCATTCCGATGAAATGAATGAAAAAGATGCAGATGGAATAATTGAGCATGAAAAAATTCATATAAAGCAAAAGCACACAATCGACATCATACTCCTGGAATTATTTGCAATTGCTTTCTGGTTTAATCCTTTTATCTGGCTGTATAAAAAATCGATGAAAACTGTTCATGAATACCTTGCTGATGAAGGTGTATTAACTAAAGGATATAAAAGAAATCTATACCAGAATTTATTGCTTAATCAATCATTTGGAATACAGATCAACGATCTGACAAATAATTTTAATCATTCATTAATTAAAAGGAGATTTACTATGATGACCAAATCACGATCAGGTATCTTAGCCAGGCTTAAGATACTTTTAATTTTGCCAACAGCATTAATTGTGCTGTTTGTTACAATGGCCGGGAAAAATGCCCTGGCACAGGAAACTAAAACTACAGAAATACTAGTTACAGAAGCTCAAAAAGCAGATAAAGATGTACCTCCACCTCCAACTAAAATAGTAATAATTCAGAACCCGCAAGAAAAAGATAAAGTGTGGGATAAAGTTGAAGTGATGCCTGAATACCCTGGTGGAAGTAAAGCACTAATTAAGTTTGTTGCAAAAAATGTAAAGTATCCTAAAGAAGCTATTCAAGCTGGTGTTTCAGGAACCATATTCGTAACATTCGTTGTTGAAAAAGATGGTAGTGTTAGTAGTACAGAACTTCTTAAAGCCAAGCTGAGTCCAAAGGATGCTGCGCAAAACATTCAAAATGCAATGGTAACATCAGCTATAAATGTTATCCATAAGATGCCAAAATGGAAAGCAGGAAAACAAGAAGGCAAAGCTGTAAGAGTAAAGTATGCTCTTCCTGTTAAGTATAATCTTGACGAAGGAGCAAAGAAAAAATAAATTTTTTTCTTTGGGATAACTAAGTTTTTAGTTTCGAAACTATTGGCTTAGTTATCTGTTTTTTTTAATTACAATATGTATTTTTGTTAAATTGCTTGCTATGAAAAGATTAACAATAATATTACTACTACTGCTTTCAGTTGCAATGGTGAATGCACAATTCTTTAAAAAGAAAATTAATCAATTTGATGATGAAGGTCTGCGTGAAGGAAAATGGATTGAATACTGGGATAAAGATCAACAACATATTTCTGCTCGAGGAAGCTTCAAATATGGCGACCAAATCGGCAAATGGAAATACTTTCACTATGAGGGTAAAAGAAGGCTTAAATTCAAATACCAGGCTAACAGAATTAAAGTCAAATACTACTATGAATCAGGGAGGCTTGACCACAAAGGCTGGGCCCGTATTGAAAACTCCGAAAAAGAATTACACTATTTTTGGGAAGGGATATGGAAATATTACTCTCCTAAAGGTAAATTAATCCGAATTGCACTTTATGAAAATGGTGAGGAAAAAGAAATTCTTTTCACCCTAGATGAAGAAGAACTATCCAATTGATCCTCTTTTATAATATTCTACATTTTTTATTCGTTATCATATTGCTTAACTATCAGGGATTATCAATATAAGTGCTCTTCCTGCAAATCACTATTTATCATGCTATATAATTACTGTGTTCGGTCTCGTACAAGAAAGTAGAAATATGAACACTTTCAGCTAAATTCAATCTGAGCAACTTCATCTTACATGTTAGCAACCAGTATTTTAGCAAAATGGCATGTTTTATGATAAATTTTTAGAATAAAACACTCTCATAATATGATTGACATCAGAGGCCTCAATAAATCTTACCAGATTGGTAAAAATAATTTACACGTCTTAAAAGGGATTGATCTTCAAATTGAGCAAGGCGAGCTTGTTTCTATAATGGGTTCTTCAGGATCAGGAAAATCAACATTGCTTAACATCATAGGCTTACTCGACAATTATGAAAGTGGAACTTATAAGCTCGACGGACAATTAATGAAAGACCTTAGCGAAACCAAGGCAGCTAAACTCAGAAATGAAATGATCGGATTTGTTTTTCAGTCATTCAATCTTATTTCTTTTAAAAATGCCAAAGAGAATGTTGCCTTGCCACTTTACTACAAAAATATCAGCCGCCGCAAGAGAAATAAAATGGCCATGGAATACCTTGAAAAAATGGGTCTCACAGAATGGGCTGATCATCTTCCCAATGAATTATCTGGCGGGCAAAAACAAAGAATAGCTATTGCAAGAGCTTTGATCTCAAAACCTAAAATAATTCTGGCTGATGAGCCGACAGGGGCACTCGACTCAACAACATCAATGGAAATGATGGACCTTTTCAAGGAAATCAACGAAAGTGGTATAACAGTCATTATTGTTACACATGAAAGAGATATTTCAGATCGAACCGAAAGAATAATAAAGCTTAAAGACGGCAACATCGAGAAAAATGTTAAAAACGGTCACAAGAAAAAGAAAGTTAAGCTTCTTCAAACAGCATAAACCCTCATGATATGTTCGATATAGATAAATGGCAGGAAATCTTCAGTACCATTCGTAAGAATAAGCTAAGAACTTTTCTTACAGGTTTTTCTGTTGCATGGGGAATATTTATGTTGATCATCCTCCTTGGCTCAGGATACGGGCTTGAAAATGGAGTAAAAAAGGAATTTGAAGGAGATGCAGTAAACTACCTTTGGATCAATCCGGGAATAACAAGCAAACCATATAAAGGAATGAAACCAGGCAGGTTTATTCGCTTTACAAATGAGGATTATGAAGCATTAAGTGCTTTTGAAGGAGTTGATAAAAGCTCTGCCAGGATTTCAATCCGTTTTGGAAGTATGGTTCATTATAAAAATGAAAGTGGTACATACGACATAGTGGGTATACATACCGACTATAAATATCTTGAAAAACTAAAGGTAACTGATGGACGCTTTTTACATGAACTTGATATAACTGATGTGGCTAAGACCACAGCAATAGGAACCATTGTAAAAAATGCCTTGTTTAAAAATGAGGACCCTCTTGGAAAATACATTAAAATTAATGGGGTCCCATTTAAAGTGATAGGTGTATTTGATGATCCTGGAGGAGAGAGAGACATGAGAAGAGTATATATTCCTATAACAACAGCTCAAAGAGTATTTAACCAGGGAAACAGAGTTCAGAATGTAACACTAATACTAGAAGATGCTGATGTGGCTGAGAGCAAACTTATGGAGGATAAAGTAAAAGATCACCTTTCATCAAAATATAAATTCGACAAAACAGATGTGAGGGCTATAAATATTTTCAATACCATTGAGAATTATGAAAATCTCATGAAACTTTTTTCCAGTATCAGGATTTTTATCTGGATTATAGGAATAGGAACAATTATAGCAGGGATTGTGGGTGTCAGCAATATTATGATGATAGTGGTTAAAGAAAGAACTAAAGAAATTGGAATCCGAAAATCTATGGGTGCTACACCCTGGTCGATTATAAGTCTGATCTTACAAGAGTCAATAGTAATCATGGCATTTGCAGGTTTTTTTGGTTTAGTATGCGGAGTATGGGTGCTGGAAGGCGTTTCTTCAATACTTCCACCACAAGATTATTTTGCAAATCCTGAAATCAATGTATTTGTTGCAGTAATAGCCACACTTATTTTAATAGTAGCAGGAGCTATGGCAGGATTTGTTCCGGCAAGAAGGGCATCTGCAATAAAACCAGTTGTAGCACTTAGAGATGAATAAAAACCTTATTAGAATGTTAAAAATATTCGATATAGATAAATGGCATGAGATCTTCGATACTTTAAAGAAGAACAAGCTCAGAACATTCTTTACCGCCTTCGGTGTTTTCTGGGGTATATTTATGCTTGTGATTATGTTGGGCTCAGGGAATGGTCTCGAAAACGGAGTAAAAAATGATATGGGAGATATGGCCACTAACAGCATGTTCATGTGGACTCAGCAAACCAGTATACCTTATAAAGGATTTCCCCGGGGAAGGCATTTCAATTTCCGGAATTCAGATACCCAGGCATTGCTTGACAATATTCCTCAGATACAATACATAGCACCCCGTATTCAAGGCTGGAGCCGTGATGGAAACAATAATGTGATCAGGGGCGAAAGAACCGGAGCCTTCAGAATACAGGGTGATTATCCTGAATATAACCTTATTGATCCGGTAGAGATCCTGGAAGGAAGATTTGTAAATTATAATGATATTAACGAAAATAGAAAGGTATGTGTAATAGGACGTAGGGTTAGAAATGAAATGTTCAAGCCTGAAGAAAATCCAATTGGAGAATATCTCAGGATTAATGGAGTATATTTTAAAGTAGTAGGGCTTTTTAAAACAAAAAAAGGAGATCAAAGGGCAGAACATGAAGAGCAGGTTATCTTTATTCCCTTTACTACACTTCAAAGAACCTATAACTATGGTGATATTGTTGGGTGGTATTCTATTACTTCTATAAAAGATGTACCTGTTTCACTTGTGGAAGAGAAAGCCAAGAAACTTTTAAAAGAAAGGCATAGTATCTCTCCGGACGATGATAGGGCAATTGGCTCATTCAATGTTGAAGAGGAGTATCAGAAAATGACCAGACTATTTTCAGGAATTAATGGCCTGATCTGGATTGTTGGAATTGGCACTTTGCTGGCAGGAGTTATTGGAGTAAGTAATATTATGCTCATCATTGTTAAAGAAAGAACTAAAGAAATTGGAATACAAAGAGCTATAGGGGCATCTCCCTTTAATATAATTTCACAGATAATAATTGAATCTGTTTTCTTAACTGCTATTGCAGGATATATAGGACTTGTGCTTGGAGTTGGATTAATAGAGCTTATTAATTACCTTCTTGAACAGTCCGGAGCCAATTCAGGAATGTTTATGAATCCTGAAATAGATTTTTCAGTAGCAATACGCGCTCTAATTATCCTTGTTATTTCAGGAATTTTTGCCGGGTTTATCCCAGCCAGAAGAGCAGTAAGCATAAAACCTATAGACGCATTAAGGGACGAATAAGAATAAAAATCAATCAGTAATCGATATAAAAGATAAATGCAATGAAAACTTTTTTTAAAGTATTAATCGGAATCATCATCGTGGGAATATTTGGATATACAATATATTTCCTGTATGGTAAATCCAAGGAACAAGCTATTGTATTTCAAACCTCAACACCTATGATCAGTAATATCATAAAAAAGAGTGTTGCAACAGGATCAGTGGTTCCAAGGAAAGAAATTGAGATCAAACCAAAGGTCTCTGGAATCATTGAAACTATATATGTTGAACCAGGGCAAATGGTTAAAAAGGGTGATGTGATTGCCAAGATCACAATCATCCCAAATATGGTAAGCCTTAACAATGCCCAAACAAGGGTAAACCAGGCAATGATAGATCGCGACAATGCAAAAAGAAATTACAATCGGCAAAAAGAATTATTCAATCAGGGAGTGATACCAAAGGCAACTCTGGAAGAATATGAAGTAGCTTATAATATCGCGATTGAAGAAGTTGATGCGGCTAAAAACAACTTGCAACTGATTAAGGAAGGACAGACCAACGATGCCGGAACAACCACTAATACCCTGGTCAGATCAACTATTGATGGAATGATACTTGACGTTCCTGTTGAAGAAGGTAACTCGGTAATTGAAAGTAATACATTCAATGATGGAACAACAATTGCTTCCGTTGCCGATATGGGTGAAATGATCTTCGAAGGAAAAATTGATGAAACAGAAGTTGGAAAGATCAAAGAAGGAATGCCGTTATTACTATCCATTGGAGCAATCGAAGACGCTTTATTCAACGCAAAGCTGGAGCATATTTCACCTAAAGGTGTTGAAGAAAATGGAGCAATTCAGTTCGAGATTAAAGCGGATGTACAGCTAGACTCTGAATATTTTATTCGTGCAGGATACAGCGCAAATGCTGATATCGTACTTGCAAGAGTTGACAGTGTTTTGGCAATACCTGAAAGCTTATTGCAATTTGAAGATGATTCCGCTTATGTTGAAGTAGAAATCTCTCCACAAGTATTTGAAAAGAGAGATATTGAATTAGGACTTTCTGACGGAATCAATATTGAAGTTATTTCAGGATTAACTAAAGAAGATAAAATAAAAATGCCCATGAGGACAATGTAACTGAAGTTATATTTTTATTCCGGCAATCAATATATAAATAGTAGCACAGTGTAAGTCAATTAAATAATATTCTTAATTTCGCAGGAATTATTATTTAAACAATCAAACCATGTCAAGCAAAATTCAAAGTTTCATCTTACTCCTAGCAAGTATAGGAATTCTTTTTTCCTGTAATCAAATGATAAAAACTGCTGAACAAGCAGAGAGTAAACATGCAGGAATTATACCTCAGGATATCCCACTTAATCCTGTTTCTGAAAAAGTAGTAAATGAAAGGCTTGCTATTTATGCTCCTTTCAAACTCAAGGCTGATTTAAGTCACTTAACAGACAATCAAAAACAAATCCTTATAAAAATGTTTGATGCTGCAAAGATCATGAATGGACTATTCTGGCAGCAGGCAATAGGACAGGAAAAGAGCTTCCTTGACAGGATCACTGACGAACCTACAAAAAAATTCGCAATTATTAACTATGGCCCATGGGACCGGCTTAATAACAATGCACCATTTATTCAGGGGATTGGTCCTAAGCCTAAAGGAGCTAATTTCTATCCGGCTGATATGACTGTTGAAGAATTTGAAGCCTTTGCCGATCCAAATAAAAGTAATCTCTACACGCTTATCAGAAGAGATGAAAACGGTTCATTGAAATGCGTTTGGTATCACGAAGCTTATAAAAGTAAATTGATGAAAGCTTCAAAAATTATTAAAGAAGCTGCAGGACTGGCTGAAGATCCGGGATTGAAAAACTATCTTACACTTCGTGCTGATGCTCTTTTAACAGATGATTATCAAGCCAGTGATTTTGCATGGATGGAAATGAAATCTTCCGCAATTGATTTTGTCGTTGGCCCTATTGAAAACTATGAAGATGCTTTGTTCGGATACAAAGCAGCTTATGAATCATTTATATTACTTAAAGATATTGAATGGAGTAAAAAACTTGCTAAATTCTCAGCAATGCTTCCTGATCTTCAGAAAGGACTGCCTGTTGAAGATGAATATAAAAAGGAGATCCCAGGATCTGATGCTGACATGAATGCATACGATGTTATCTATTATGCAGGTGATTGCAATGCAGGAAGCAAAACCATTGCAATAAACCTTCCAAACGATGAAGAAGTTCATCTTAAAATGGGATCCAGAAAACTTCAGCTTAAAAATGCTATGAAAGCCAAATTCGATAAGATACTGCTGCCAATTTCAGATATGCTGATCGACCCAACACAAAGAGAGTTTATCACATTTACGGCTTTCTTTGAAAATACTATGTTCCATGAAGTGGGTCATGCTATGGGAATTAAAAATACTCTTAATAATAAAGGAACTGCTCGCACAGCTTTAAAAGAACAATACTCTGCAATAGAAGAAGGAAAAGCAGACATCATGGGATTATATCTTGTAACTAAGCTTTACGAAATGGGCGAATTAACCGAAGGTGAAATAATGGACAATTATGTTACATTCTTTGCAGGAATTTTCAGGTCAAGCCGTTTTGGAGCAGCAAGCTCACACGGAAAAGCAAACATGATGAGGTTTAATTATTTCCTGGAAGAAGAGGCATTTACCAGGAATGAAGATGGCACTTATACAGTGAATTTTGATAAAATGCAAAAGGCAATGGTAAGCCTTATGCAGAAAATATTATATATGCAAGGAAACGGAGATTATGATGCAGCAAAAGCATGGGTAGAAGCTGAAGCTAACATTTCTGATCAGCTACAGGAAGACCTTAACAGCTTAAATGCATCCAATATTCCTGTTGATATAATTTTCAAACAGGGAATTGATATGATTGGATTAAAATAAAATTACTAATAAAATTTTAATAAGATGAAAAGGTTATTTATTGTACTTATTGCATTCCTTACGATTGGATTAAAAGGATTTGCGCTTACACCACCGGATGAAGGAATGTGGTTGCCAATTTTTGTTGAGCGACTGAATTATGTAGATATGCAGAAAATGGGACTGCAACTTACTGCTGAAGAAATATACAGCATTAACAGTTCCAGCATTAAAGATGCTATTGTTGGACTTTCACGGGGAAGTACCCCACGAGGATTTTTCTGTACAGGAGAAATTGTTTCTGATAAAGGTCTTATTTTCACTAATCACCATTGTGGATATAACTACATTCAAAAACACAGCACAATTGCCCACGATTATCTTGCAGATGGTTTCTGGGCTCAGAGCTATGAGGAAGAACTGGAAAATCCAGGAATGTCAGCTACATTTTTCCGCAAAATGGAAGATGTTTCTGATAGTATTATTCCTTTCCTGAGTGATACAATGACTGAAGGACAAAGATCCACCAAGGTAAGTGAAATCATGGGGCAACTAAAGAAAAGAGCTTCTGAGGATGGAAAATATCATGTTGTGGTAAAAAGCTTCTTCGGTGGCAATGAGTATTATCTCTTTGTTTATGAAGTATATACTGATATCAGACTTGTTGGAGCACCTCCATCATCAGTAGGGAAATACGGTGGCGATACCGACAACTGGATGTGGCCGCGCCATACAGGTGACTTTAGTATCTTCAGAGTATATACAGCTCCTGACGGTTCACCGGCAAATTATGCTGAAGAAAATGTTCCAATGACTCCTAAGCATCATCTTCCTGTTTCTGTTGCAGGATATGAAAAAGGTGACTTTGCAATGATCTGGGGTTATCCGGGAAGTACCAGCAGATATCTCACATCATATGGTATTAAATACAATATGGATAACCTTTATCCAAATATTATCAAGATTTTCGGTGCGAAACTTGAAGCATGGAAAAAATATATGGATGCTGACCAGAAAGTTAAAATTCAATATGCATCTAAATATGCAGGAACGGCTAACACTTGGAAATATATGATTGGGCAGGAAAGAGGTTTGAAAAAACTTGATGTATACGGCCAAAAACAAAAAATTGAAAAGAAATTCCAGGCATGGGTAGATGAAGATCCTGAAAGAAAAGAAAAGTATGGAAAAATTCTTGAAAACTATAAAGTAGCCTATGAAGAAATGGGCAAGGATTATAAGAAGCTTATCTATACTGCACTCGCTGCCAATGGAGCTGAAATACTTGGATATGCAAGAGGGTTTGGACAATTAGCAGAGCTTCTTGAGCAGAAATCAGATAAGGCCGTTATCACAGAAACTACTGATGGACTCAAAGAATCAGCTACTGCATATTTCAAAAATTATAATGAAGCAGCTGATGAAAATGTAATGGCATCCTTATTTAAACTTTATTATGAGGATATTCCACATGATTTCCTTCCAGCTGAATTCACTGACATGGTAAAGAAATACAATAAAGATTTCAACGCCATGGCAGAGGGTATCTTCGAAACTTCAGTATTCTCAAACCAGGAAAAAGTTGCTGCTTTCCTTGCAAAACCTAAAGCAAAAACCATTGAAAAAGACCCGGCATATATATTATCTAATGCTTTCATAGCAAAACTTGGAGAAGCCAGAGGCGGATTCGGTGTTGCACGCGCAAAGCTGACACCAAACAACAGGCTCTTTATTGATGGCTTAAGAAAAATGAACCCCGACAAAGTATTCTATCCAAATGCTAACTCAACTATGCGTTTAAGCTATGGAACTGTTGAACCCTATAAAGCAGCAGATGCTGTATATTATGATTATGTAACAACGCTTGCCGGTGTTATGGAAAAAGAAGACCCAAATAATGATGAATTCATCGTTGAGGAAAAACTGAAAGATCTTTATAAGAAAAAGGATTTCGGACAGTATGCAAGTAACGTTAATGGTGAAGAAACTGTGGTAACATGTTTCTTAACAACTCACGACATTACCGGAGGTAACTCAGGATCACCGGTTATAAATGGAAACGGAGAACTTATCGGTATTGCTTTCGATGGAAACTGGGAAGCCATGAGTGGTGACATTGCATTCGCACCGGAGCTGCAAAGAACCATCAATGTTGATATCCGTTACGTACTCTTTATCATCGACAAATATGCAGGTGCACAGAATTTGATTGATGAGCTTACAATTGTAACTGAACCCGTTAAGCCTGTAATAGAAGTTGAAGAGGTAATAGCAATTGATCCAACTGTGATCGAATTTGTACCAATTAAATTTGCTTTAAATTGTACGAAAGTCAATGATCAGTATACAGAAGAATTAGAATTAATTGCAAAAGCACTTGAAGATTATCCGGAAGTGAAACTTGTAATTAACAGTTATACTGACAATACAGGATCAGCATCTTATAATAAAAAGTTATCCCAGAAAAGAGCTGATAAGGTTAAGAATCTTCTAATTGAAAAATACAATATCCCAAAAGACAGGATTTGTGCAAAAGGATTTGGAGAAGATAATCCAATTGCTGATAATGATACCGAGGAAGGCAGGAATATAAACCGAAGAATTGAGTTCAAACTTTCTAATTAGTAATATCCTCACCTTATAAAAAAAAGGAAGCCAAATGGCTTCCTTTTTTTTATATATTTTTGTGTATAAACTACAGAACTATGAAATTGAAATCTTACCTAAAAAAGCTGACTTAGCCCGTTTCTTTCTATCTGTAATTTTTTTCGGAATTTAGAATTTGTAATTTGTTCTTTGCTTGAAATTTGTAATTTTCTATTGAAAGACTTT
>CAZDWF010000030.1:0-30084 GCA_964508895.1 uncultured Bacteroidales bacterium | reverse complement strand
TCCGACTTTGCCCATGAATCCACCTAGGATTCCTTTTGAATAAGTTGCCATAATACTAAGATTTTGGTTTAACATTTAAGAATTAGTAAATATCTCATTCGGAGTAAATACGGACTTAAAGCGGAGTATCATTTTCTTTTTTGCGATTAACGGATTTGAATATCTTTGGGAATTTTGCCCGGAGAATATTCAGGACTAAGGTTGAAATAGTTCCAACTGCTAAAGCAATAAAGAAGTTGATTAATCGATCCAGGGTTGCTGAATCAATGAACTCAATTTTATCGACCGTGAGTAAAAGACCGAATGAACTTATCGAACCGGTTGAAAAGTCTATTAATGATCTCATAGTTATAAGATTTTTGTAAATGTATTGAGGACAAATACTTAATGCAATTTATATGAGCTAAAACTTTAAGTTTTAAGGTATTAGAGAGAATTTAATGGATTTTGGAGGAAGGTTGATTCAGGGAGTGACATTGGCAGGGATTGATAGTTTTATGTAAGGAAGATGATCAAGGCAGAGAAGTGGCTAAAACTATCAATTCATGGCAATGACCGCAGATGGCAGGATGATGCAGAGAGGGATGGGGTTGGTTGTTCGAGGAAATTCCACTGAAGTTATAAGTAAAGATGGACTTCTTTTTATTTTTCATAACTTTAGTATTCAAATTGAAGCTTATGAAAAAAGGATTTATTGAAATTGTTGTTTTATTCCTTCTGCTATTCATTTTATCAGGGATGGCTTATCGACATGATAAGGATCCGGAGTTGTATTATAAGCTTGGTAGGGAGTCCAGGTTTGATTGTGTGGTTATGATTAGTAATATGGAGATTGAGGATGAAAGGGGATCGGGTGTGTTGATTAATGAGAGGTTTGTTTTGACAGCTGCTCACGTATTGTTGATAGAAGAAACTAAAGACACTACTATTATCCAAGGGCCATTCAGGTATGAGACTTATATTGTAACCGGGCAACATCTGGATTCGAATGTTTCGAATTATGTTGTCCGGATTAATGGAAAAGATGTTGAGGTTAAGAATGTGGTGATTCATCCGGATTATAGTCTTAAGAAAGATAGGTGTGATATTGCTTTGGTTGAATTATCAGAACCGGTTGAAGGGATTGAGTTTCCAGTTTTGAATGAAGATATTGAGGAATTGGGAGAGGTTGTATTTATGGCAGGATATGGGGCTGTTTGCAGGGGAGATAAATATAATAAGTACATAATTGATGATAGAAAGATGGCTGGCATGAATAGGATTGATTCAGTGGGTGGTTATGTTTATGATGGAAGTTATGCTGAGTTGTTTTGTGATTTTGATCATCCAGGTAAGTCTAAGTATAATGTTTTAGGTAATGCTGAGGCATTGGAACTTGAATGTTCTGCTATCGCAGGTGATAGCGGTAGTGGAATGTTTATAGATAAAGATGGAAGATTAATTTTAACCGGAGTGCTTATAGGTGAAGGAAACACGGGAGAAATAGTAATAAACAAAGTGTACGGTACTGTTAACAGATACAACCGGGTGATGGCTTTTTATGATTGGGTGATTGATATTTCTACGAAGAACTGATGTGGTTTGGCTTGATGAGGTTTGCTGGCTATTTGACATAATGTTGTTATAAGACAAGCCCAGATACTAGATTTACTATAATGATGCGAGAGCTTGTTATATAACGCACATTATGTTAAATAGCTTATAGTGATGAAGCCTTGTTTCATAGAAACTAATGTGACTCAAGTTAGCTGGGAGCGAAGGGAGGAAGCTCTTTGACATTTTGTTTAACCTTAAAATAAACATGAAAGAACGAAATGGAAATGTGCTTACGACTGAGTGAAGAAAATTAGGCAGTACAAAATATTAAGATGACTGTGGAGTGAGGTGGATGTGTCAATTAATTCATCAGAGCGTTAACTTATATTGTAGTAAGGTGACAGCGATAGTATAATTATAAGTTGATTAGAAAGATATCGAGGTTTTCGGTTTTATAGCTTCTTATTCTTCGACATACTTCATAGCCTTCTCTTTCGCCCTCATCGTTTGTGTTGCCTTCAATTGTGTAAAAGAAACCGTTACTGATTGAGGTTATTATTCCTGTATGGAACCAATCATGTGATGATTTAACCTTTAGAAATAGAGATCCTGGTTTAATTTTCCGGATATTTGATTCAATATCAGAATTTCTAATTAGCAGATTATTATCGAGGCCATAATTTCCTACTACATCACAACTATAGGTGTGAGGAATTACATCTGTGAATTGCCAGTTGAGATTATCAAATGCCTGATCAAGTATGGTTTGAGCAAAGCCCATGCACCATGGCCAATCGTTACCTTCATTACCATCCAGATATGACCTTACCCATGGTCCCTCATTACTATTGTTTAGCTCATGTGGGACATTATAAAGGTGTTTCTCGGCAAACTTGATAATGAGAGTAGAAAGCCTGTGTTTTTCTTTAGGATTAAATGTAAATGCATTATACAGGGGCATACATAGTTTTGAAAAGGTTTGTGAACCAACAATGCCATCTATATTGAGATTATATGTTTTCTGAAATTCAATGATGGTATTTTCGGTTTGAGGACCATATTTCCCATCAATAACTACACTGTATTTCCATTTCTTATCGTAGAAGCAATACAAATTTATCCACTCCTGAATTTTTTCAACTTCCATTCCTGAACTTCCATTTTTAAGAATATTATTTATGATTAATTCTTTCTTATAATAATTTTTGATCATGGTATTTTATTTGCGACATTTTTATATGACTCAATGCCAAAAGAAATTTGTCAATTATTTAGATAAATTTTTTACTAACATACATATTTGTTGAAACGGAAGAGTATTAATGATTAACAATAATTTTTTCTTTAGCGATTATGCGATTGTTATTTTTGACTATTAGTAAGTATAGGCCATTGGGGTACTTTGAGATGTTGATTTGTGCTGTTGTTTGTGACTTTGGAATTATGATTTACACATATTATGTCAATATTACAACTTAATTGGTGATTGCATTGAATGAGCATGTTAAAAAATTTATAGTTAATTAATCTATCTTGATTTCCTTTATTGAAGGCCCTCCAAATCCAAGATTCAAAGACAAAGTTGAAACTAAAGTGTTATTAGGATTTAGTATTGGATCGAAACGATTGCCAATGATATAACTAATAACAATTTCATTTGTGAGACTGTAATTGAAAGAACCTATGTATTGAAAATCAGATTTGTCTTCTATTTTGTAGAGTGTATTGCCTCTATTATCAGTTCCTGCAGGAATTTTTGAATTACTTTTTCTGCCAACTAGTTCAAAGGTTAGTGAAAACTTATTGAATGTTGTTGCTATTGATATGCCGTAGTCTATATTGTTTTCATAGATTTTTGTTTTTGCAAAGTATTTTTGATAGTAATCAATATCAAACCATTCATACCTTATGACTATCATTGCTTTTAAGAAGTTGAATTTTTCTTTAAAACGATAGGTTGGGATAATCCAAAATGACTGACGAGGAACATATGATTTTCCGAAATTATTTGTTGGAAAGTTTATTAGTCCTGCGTATGCAATATCTAATGAGAGACCATGCCTTTTCTTGATGTAGTTTTTAAATTCGTTATAGATTATTTCAGATGAGAGTTTGGTATCGATTATTGAAAATAAGCTGTCGAGGAAGGGCTGTGGTGAATCAAAATCAAGTGAAGGAATCAATGTTGATTCAGCAATTATCTGGTTAGTGAGTTTCTCAGCATTGGTCTTATAAATTTTTTCATCTGCTTCCAAAATTGCTTTATTAATAGTGCTTTTTATTTTTGTAATAAATTCGGTTTGAGTAGTAATTTTCCCATTATATATTAAAGAATATGCTTCTGCACCGATTTTACTCTGGATGTTTTGGTTGGTTCGAATTTCTTTAATTGAATTTGAAACAATCTCACGATCGTTGTTATTTGAAAAATAAAAAGTTGCTCTGTAACCATAAGCAATACCATTAGTTGATGTACTATCACCTAATAAATAGTTTTGTGTTGAGGCAAGGGAAAAAGATGAGCTTCTGATCAACTGATCCAGAAAGCTTTTTGGATAAAGATATTCTTCAATTGATAAACTGTGATCTTTTGTCCAATAAGGTGTAAATTCAAGTGAGAAATCATCAGGAACTATATTGTTTCCACTAATATTAGTGAAGTTTGAAAAGAGTGCTGTTTCAAGTGCCTGGTATGATTTTGGGGATAATACAGAAGATGGTTGTAAACCCAATATACTTGCTGCAGGGGATGAAGGTGCTTGGAGTTTGCTCAATTTATCCTGACCAATTAATACTATTGGTAGAATTGAAACAAGAATTATGATCTTTTTTCTGATGTTCATGATGCTGGGAATTTGATAAACAAAACAATATACGGGCGGTTTTCTTCTGACTTGTCATTTTCATGTTCTATCAATAATTGCCCATTAATTTTATATCTTATAATGATTTTATCTTCTTTGGGTACTGGATTAATAATATCAGAAAAACAAAAAGTAGTTTCAGCTCTAAGATCTTTTCCTTTGCCAATTACTTTTGAGCCAGAATCAGATATGCTTGAATCATTTGGACCGGGTATATTTATTTGTGTTTGTCCAATATTCCCATCTGATACAAATTCTACTGTAAATTCAACATCAGTATTATCTGCTATTGGAAATGAAAGATTTTTATAATGATATGTTTTACGAGTCATAGTGTATTGATTTAGTTAAAAAATAATTTATCATTTAGAAGTATCTGAATGAGGTTTTTATTATAATATATATCGGAAATAAAAAAACTTTACTTTTTTTATGGTGATAATGTGATGAAGTGACTAGCAGGTATGGTATTTTTCTTGTATGTTTAAATGTTAATTAATATTTTTTTACATTTGTATATGAAAATAACAAATTTATTTTCAGGCCAATATGAAACCAAATGATGAAAATATTATTATTGGCATTCGGGAAAGTAGCCGGAAAATAATTGATTACCTGAATACCTATTACTACCCCAGTATTGAAAAACTTGTTATAGTAAATTCTGGCACTATACAGGATGCCGAAGATTTGTATCAGGAAGTGCTATATATTGTATGTGAGAAAGTTAATGAGCCTGGATTTAAATTGAGCTGTAAGTTTCAGACTTTCTTTTATACTGTTGGGCGATATAGGTGGTTGGCCAAGTTAAGAGATAGGAAAATAAAGCCTGTAGAATTTGATGAAATGGAATATGATGCAGGAGGTAATTATGACCTTGACAGGTATGAAAAGGAGTTAAACAAGTTAAGTCAGTTTAAGTTATACAGAAAACATTTTGAGAAATTGAATGTAAGATGTAAAAGAATATTATCGTTGTTTTTAGAGAATATGAATTTCGATGAGATACAAAGTATAATGAATATTAAATCGAAGAAATATGCCTGGAAGCTTAAGTTTGATTGTAATAAACAACTGATAGACAATATTAAGAATGATCCTGAATATGTAGGGATAAAAGAAAAATACTATGAGCTCACAAGAGAATATTGAAAGTATTGATAAGTATTTTACTGATCAGCTGAGTGAGGATGAGAAGAAGGTATTTGAGGAAAGATTAGAAAATGATAAAGAACTACAAGATGATGTTAGACTTTATCAGGATGTTAATATTGCAATTAAAAAGAGAGACTCCATAAAGTTTGTTGATATGGCTATGGAGAATCTAAGATCACATAAAAAAGGAGTACATATTAAAAAGTTCAATTATAGCATGTGGTTTAAGGCTGCAGCAATATTAATTGTATTAGTAGGTTTATCAATAGTTATAGTGGTTTTAACAAAAAAGCAGCATGATGAAACCCGCACATTAGCTAGTTATTTTAAGGCAGAAGAGATAGAACAGGAATTCAGAGGTGATGATGATGACTTTGAAAAAATGATCTTGACTGGTGTGAGATTTTATAACAATGAAAACTATTCAGATGCCATACAACAATTTCAAAATGTTCTTCAAAAAGATGAAGGACATATTCAGGTTAAATATTATTTAGGCTTGTCTGATCTTTTTGCGGGAAACCTGGACAAGGCTGAAACAATTTTAAAAGAAATTGCCAATTCAGGAGATATGAATTATTCGAGCGGTGCCCAGTGGTATTTAAGCTGGTGTTATATTCAGGAAGGGAAAAAGGAATTAGCAATTTCAGCACTTAAAGAATTAAAGGGGGATGATTATTATGGGGAAAAGGCTGAAAAGGTTATTGAGATGTTGAAGAAGGAAAATTAAGCATTAAGGTTTTACTCCACCATAAGAAGATAATAACCATTCGATTTTTGAAGGCATACCAGGACTGCCACCGTTACTCCAATTTCCTTTATCGTTCTGGTTGTCACCATAGTAATAACCGTTGGATTGTTTTAATGGTGTAGATCGCGAATATTTATTGGTTTTGTTATTATACCAATGACCTTTCCACAAGGTAGTTCGGCCGTCGTAATTTCCCCAGGCAGCTTGATTACTTTTTGGCCCAGGCATTGTATATCGCCAGCCCTGGAGGTATAATTCAGCAGCAGTTGTTAATGTTCTTTTGTTGGCTCGGATTCCTTGACGGAGGAAGTTGGGGATTTGATCATCTTTAAGTGTTGAAAAATTGAAATCATACGAAATTCCTTCGTGGTAATCCCAGGTTTTATCGGGATGGATAATTATTTTTTTTCCATTAGAGAGGGTTAGTATTTCTTCCTGGGATTGAATACCTGAACATAGAAAAGAGCTTAACGCTATAATTAACAGAAGCTTTGAATTTAAGAGTAGTTTTATTGATTGCATGATAGACAGAGTTGATTTTAGATATATATCCGTTTTGTAAAAACTTTACTTTTTTAAAAGTCCTTTTTGCTTGATCAAAAAGGACGAAAAAATCAAGAAACAACGAAGCTCCCGCCCACAGGCCAGCCTAATCCTCGCCGTTGTTTCGGGCTTGCGCACCTGAAAATGATAGCTTTGGTATTTATTTTTTAATAAATTTTGTTTTGGCGATGATTTCTCTTTTTGCTTTTAATATGGCGATGTAGATGCCAGGGGTGAAGTTGGAAACATCAATTTGAATTTCTGATAGCCCTTTGGGTACTTCAACTACATCCTCAATCCCACCTAACATATCGTAGATCCAAATCTGGAATCTGGAATCGGAAATCTGGAATCGGCAATTTAATTGGTTTGTTGCTGGGTTTGGATATATCTCCAGGGTGTTGCTTTCATCTTTTGGAGTTGGCAACTCAAAATTACCTACAATAAGCCCGCAATCATCCTGGACTATTGTATCAGATAGGATTTGGTATGGGCAAAGCGAATCATATACATATGGGAAAGTATAGATGCTGTCATCTTCTAAATCCTGATTAAGCTTTCGGAGGTAAACATCAAACTGGTTGCTTTGATATGTATTATACATGTATAATAGCTTTCTATCAAAAGTGAGTTCTAGTTCACTGCTGTATATATCATAAGAAAGGACAGTTGTATCTATCAGGTTACCTAAAGTGTCAATTAATGCAGCATAATTAATGAATTCATCTTCAGAATTTCCCCATCCAATACTGGCAGCCAGTATAGAATCATTTAAGAATTCAACTCTAGCAAGCCCGCCATGAACATAGCCATCAATTATATCATATACTCCTAATATTTCACCATTAAGACCAAGTTTTACCAATGCAGGTGCAGATCGTGCATCTGAATAGTAATATTTACTTATACATGAGTAATAGCAGGTCGTGTCAGGATTTACAACCGTATGCCATGCATTTCCACCCAACTCCAAATCATCTTTAAAAACGACCTGTTCCCATTGGAAAATACCATTGGAATCTGTTTTTATATAATAAGGTTTGGACAAATAATGACCTGGATTGGTTGGATCTTCATAATCACAAACTGCTGAAATTAGATACCCATTATCAGGTGTAATAGTAATAGACCTGGAATCCTCGAAAACCAATCCGGTATCAGCACTATTATAACACTCCTTCCATAGCATATCACCATCATCTGAGAATCTTGCTAGACATATCCTGTCATCAGGAGCAATACCAGTATATCTGAGAGTAGTAATACAGCCACCACCGTTTATTGCTATAACATAACTTGCATAATCATGATTATTCGGTGTGTAGTAAACCTTACACCATCCTTTTTCCCCACATGCATTTAATTTTAATATAAATGGATCTTTATAATCATCATAATATGTAGTGCTTCCTACACAAAAAAGACTTCCTGAATTACTGCAATCGATATAATTAATACCTATATATGATTCGGATTCACCAATAGTTTTTTCCCATAATATTTCCCCATTGATATCTGTTTTTATAAGCCAATTAAACGGTACATAATTATGCCCATGTTTTCCAACTATATATATACCGTGATCGTATGAAGTAGAAAAATATTTGCCTACGGCATCCTTATTGCTATAATAAGATTTCAACCATTTATTTTGACCATAAATCAGATGAAAAATAAATATAAGAACTATTGATATATATATTCTCTTCTTCATAGCCTATTTAATTAAACTCAGTTTTCGACTTTCCTTTAGTTCTCCATTAATAAAAATCTGTATAATATAAATTCCAGATGGCCAGTCCTTTGTTGGTTGAACTCTTTGATTTTGTTTGTCTTTAAGATATATACTTGTAAATGGTTTACCGGATATATCAAATATTTTAATTATTGCATTGCCTGTATTATCTCTAATATCATATTCAATAATAAAATAATTTTTAGAAGGATTTGGAAATACAGATAGTAAAGATGTATAATTTGAGCTTGTATTTTTAGAATACTCCCATACAGGGGCACTCTTTAGATTCTCGGGTAAGAAAATTTCTTCATTGTATTTTTCAATTCCATGATTCACTAAGATATTTTTTGCATAAACATAAGCAAGCTCATTGCTATTCATAGAAATATCCTGAAGATCTACAATTTGCATACTGTCCAGAATCGGATTGCTGAATTTTAAATCAGAAATAATATCAAAAAGGTCACAAAACTTTTGATATTCTGCTTGCTCCTCAGTATTTAGAATGAAGGTGTTTGGAATGTTAATCAAAGTATTATTCGCTCCAATACTATCGTTAAGTTGTAATTGTAATAAAGAAAGCCGGTATTTGGTTCCGGGATTGTTTTCATTACTTAACAATCCTAGCAAGCTATCGTTTGTCCATGAATTTATTGTATCATTTTTATAATACCTTATAAGTTTTGATATTGTTTTTTGCCTGTTTGAAATGTGAAATCCTTTATTCTTTTCCAAGCTCTCTTTATGCCCTGTAATGTTCAATCCATTCATGATCTCAGCCATCATGTAATCTGGCATGGGGTCAAACCTTGTATCAATTGTACCTAATACATTAGAGGATTTCGCTGATTGCGGGTTGGCAACAAGTATGTCTCTGACCATAGCATTAGGTAATACATTCTCCTTATTAATTGCTGAATTCATCACAGTATCTGACAAGTAAGGTGAATCATTCAACAGTTGTTGTCTTAATTGCAGGGCTTCATCCGGAAAACTTGTCTGGATATCAAAGTTCAAATTGTTTGTATTTCCCCCATCAATGAATAGGTTTAAGGTGTCTTGATACAAATCTACTATTGCAGCTTCACTATCCAATGTGTTGTTTGCAGCTTGAGTGTCAATATTCTCATATAACACTGAAGGACAAGATTCTTCCTTTGAATATTCAACCTCCTCGTCTTCATTCGGATAAATATTGTTAAAGACTTGAGGTTCAAGATTTAAACCAGATGGATCAGGATGATGAAAATATGTTATTAAGTCCAAATCTGTATGGTTGTGAAATTGACTTTGCAAGTCAGAGTAAGATGTTGATGTAAATCTATTTCCAGCAGCCATTGCGTCAGGATCTACTCCTGGTGGAGCTAAAGAACCTAATTGTCCTTGACTTAATGCAATACCAAACCTATCTTCATCAATTCCACCATAGGGTGTAACATAAACATCATACTGGCAATTTGAAAAGTCATTACATTTTATGCATAGCCCTACATTTTCATTACCCTCTTCTCCATCACGATTTTCTCCAGCAGCTATAATCCCACATGATAAATTCTCAATTGTATTATTATATATCTCATTATAATATGGCCCTAAATTATGGGCATATATAGCTGCATGTTTCATTTGAGTACCTAAATATCCTTTGAAATTGTTTTCTGTAAGAAGAAACTCCTGACATGCTTCCAAATAGACCCCTATCAATGTATCAACAGTGCTATGGTAGCTATCAGAAACATCCATTTTAAATATATTGTGAAATATTTCTGCATTGTTGACACCGCTCATTAAGATACCTCTTAAATTATCTGTAAAGGTTGCTGAGTCTATAACAATTGGTAATGATTCTCTGTCACCTAAAACTAAAATACCATAATCCAAATGCTCAAAATTGGTGAGATAATAATCAGGACAAGGTATTGTGTTTGGAACAGCACATTCGTTATAAACATAGAAGCCTGCTGTTCCCGCCCTGATTCCTATACCACGGCTTTCATCAGTTGTGACAGCAATGTTCTTAAAAGTATTCCCTTTAAACAATATTCCTTCTACTATTTGCAGATCAACTAATGCATCAGGTTCTGCAAACACATTTTCTTCAATCTCCATATTATAAAGTTCCTGAGTGATTCTGAATTCAGTGTTTTTGAACCTGCAGAGGTTATTTTCAGGTTCAAGTGTTTGAGGGTTGAAGTTTTGGTATGGATATAGTTTTACACTAATGATATTGTCTTCAAAAAAGCCATCCTGGCATTGTACAATACCTCCTGAAGGATCATTGCCACCTTCTGCAATCTCTTTTGCAGTTTCGATTCCACAAATTGCGTGCTTAATAGCCCCACCATTGATAACTCTGACTTTACCTTGTTTGGTTCCAAATTGAGAATATTCATTGTCTCCCCAAACATCTATTCCATTCCAGAAATAACCGCATGAACCTTGTAGAATACCTCCATCTATTATCAATTCTGCGCCTTCGTCTACAAATATATTAACCCCTTTGGCTATCGCAACATTTCCTGTTACTGTTAGTGTATATTGTAGAGGGATATGTACATCTTGTGTAATTATACGATCATTCCATATTTCACCATCTATTGGTTCATATATGCCGGAAGTCTTTTGACAATCATAATATGCTAATATGAATTCAAAATCATCAATTACATCATTATCAGCATCCTTTATATCGATATAAACACTTGTGACTTCAGGATCAGTTCCGGATGTTGCAAAATTTATATTAAAATATTTTGTACCAACATCCATGTCATGTTTCATACAGATACTATTGTCATTATTCAAGATGTCCAAATCAAAATTACAAGGATAACAAATACTTATAGGATCTGTTACATTTAAATTAAGTTGTGCTGAGCCTGGATTTTCAATGCAGAAGTTAAGTGTAATATTTTGATTGTCAAAGAATAGGTAACCGTTATTTGTCACATATTCCTTCCCAAAATTATCTCTATAAACGGCTATTTCTGGTTTAATTGGAGTGCCATAAAAGTATTCATTGTATGGTCCAGTGGTTTTATCGTCATCATTACTGTCTGCAAACAAATCAGAATAGCATTCTTCTGGAATTACTGGTTTTTCTCCAATTCCCCAGTTATAATATCCATCATTATCTTTATCAAAAAAATCTACTGAATGTTGGGGGCCACCAACAACATAGGTTTCAAATTCACTTTGAATATGATATAATTCCTCAAACCAGTCGGACTCCATTTTCATTTTTCTAAATCCATCGTTAGAAAGATAACTATCTTTAAATATCCATTCTATTTCATTTGTGACCAAATCCGTTCGATATCCTATTAATGACATTACATGGTCCATGTCGTCATTTTCTATCCTTGCTGTAAGAGGACCTTTCCGAATTAGTTTTGATTTAACTGAATCAACTTTTAGCCACAGTCCAACACCTGGTGAATTATAACTTACTATTGATGCATTATACTGTTCAGTGAAATCCGGGCAATAATCGAAACAACATAAATCATCCTCTTGTACGTAAATATAGCAGTTTTCGTCAGGAATATCTCGGTTCTTAATAGTATTCAAAGCTGTTACTAAATCAAGTCCATCATCACAATCTCCACCTGCACAGCAAAACAATTCTTGTTGTGACAGATCAAAATTTATATGTTGGTTATAATATAAGTTTATTAAAGCTTCAACGCTAGAAATAGTACCGAAAGCAGCACATGCACCACAATCCAATTGCGGTTGCACATAAGTCAACCAGCCATTTACTGGATCATAATAGTAACTATTTGGATCATTGGAATTATGAACTTCTCTCCAATCAAACTCTTTAATAAAACCGGAGTTAGTATTAGTCAAATAATTGCCATCTATAATTGAAAAGACTCCATTAACATAAAAATCATAACCCTGAAGATTATACTTATCTTTTCCAAAAGCATGTTTCTTTGAATTATAAAAAAGAGCAAGCAATTCATTCTCTCCAGCAATATAGTCCAATCCGAATTCAGATATCCTTTGATTCATAATATGAATCTTCTGTAAATCTCTTGTGGTTTTTCCATCTGATTGTAAGCTATCTAAATTGTCTTGAATTGTCTCATTATTAAATAAACTATCAATATCAATGGAAGAATACTTTAATTGTACTTTTAAGTATTTTGGTAAATATGTATTAAGAAAAGTAGTTTCATCACTTTCTCCATTTACCGAAAATTGACTACTGGTTGTAATTAATGGGTATCCCTCATAAATCATATATTCTAGGGAATCTTCATTTCCAACAATCACTCTTACCAGACTATTGTTACTATCAAGAGTAATTGTACCACTCATCTTTAAACTATAAAGGGTATCATTTGGCCCAAACGGGTGTAAAACAGCATCCTGGGTGAAAGTGCTGTCAATTATGTAGGTTTGACAAATCACGAGTTTCGTAATTAATATGAGTAATGAAGATACGAAAAAACGGCTAATAATGGGTAGAGGTTTCATGAGGATAGAGTTTTTGGTTTGAGAAATAAAGTTTGATATAGGGTATATATCGGAAATGGAAAAAGTTTACCTGTATTAAGGTGATGGGTGACGGGGATTGATGGAGAGGAGAAGGGAGAAGGAAGAAAGGTGAATGGTGAAAAGGAGTGTTTTTAATATGTCCTTTTTGCTTGATCAAAAAGGACGAAAAAATCAAGAAACAACGATGCTCCTGCCCACGGGCCGACCTAATCCCCGCCGTTATTTCGGGCCTGCGCATCATGGAAGTTTACCTTGTATACATGTGATTATAAGGTTGAGTTATTTATTAATGGCTACTAAGAATATGAATTATAGTTTTTGTTGTTTGTGCTGGAATTTTTTTCTGAGCCTATAAAGGAGGATGAGAATTATAACTGCCAGGGTGAGAATTCCAAGGTATTGGATGATGGAATGGATAGGGCATTTTGTGGAGGTATGGGAGTTTCCTATTAGAAGGAATGATGACCAGTAATAGGGATGTGAGTTGATGGGAGCGGTGTTTTTCAGGTAATCGAGTTTGGATTGTTGTAGGGCTTTGCTTTGAGATTTCCCTTGTTTGAGGTTGTTGAAGAATGAAGAAATGATGGTGGATGAAATGTGATCTTCGATTTTATTTAGGGTGATCAGCTGATTGTGACATCCTGCAATATAAAAAGCTTTTGCGATGCTGAATGGTCCTTTGCCTTTGATATGAGGTCCGAGAGAGGTATTGCATCCTGATAAAACGAGAAGATCGTTTGAAAGGTTTAGATTCATAATGTCGATGGCGAAGAGTGCATCGGATAAAGAATCATTGGATTCGTATAGGCTGGACAACAACGCATCGGAGTTTAGAAAATCGCTATGCAAGGCAAAATGAAGTATGTTGTATTGCTTGCTGAGTTCTTCTATTTGGGATTGGGTGAGACTGCTAAAGGGATAAGATGTGCCATGAAACAATGAGGTGAGGTTGTTGGACTCGATTTTAGATTCGGGTAAATTTTCGAGAGTTGTGCTATCGGCTCCGTTTCCGGTATGTATAGACAGAATTTTAAAATCGGAAAGATTGGAACTTTGATTTTTGCGTGCAAGGAATGATGAGATAGAATAATCGTATGCGATGCTTGAATATTTGATAAGATATTCAGGAGATTTGAAATTATTTGACCTGTTGTTTGTTTCGACAATGAGTATATCGAAGGGAATGCCCTGCATACACACAGGTGGAATGATGATAAGCTCTTTATTGTTTATGCTGTTAATGATGTTTCCGATAAGAACATTATAGAGACAGTTGGCAGCATTCATATACTCAGAAAAAAGGCCCGGAGGACAATTTCTGATGGCATCTTTACTCATGAATTTCCGGAGGGCTGAAATATAGCTGTGAAAAGATGAGTCTAAAGGTAGCGTAATTGAATTGTAAGAATTTCGAGTATAATATTGAACAAAAAGCATGGAATCGCCCAGGGAGGTGTAGTCGAGCAGGATTTGATCGTTATTCAGGCATTGTTTTACTTCTTCAGGATTGAATTCAGGAGTTTTGTATTTAGTTAGGTAGTAGGTTTTATAATTTTTCTCGAATTCACCAATAAGGCTATCGAGAGTAACTGCATAACGTGCATATTGCAATCCTGATTTTTCGTTACCCTCGTAGAGTTTATTATAGGGATTGTGGAGGTCTTTGTAGTAGGATGACAGTTTGTCGTTCAGGTTATGTTCCAGTTCAAGAAGAAGGGGAGGGATGTCGCCTTGCACTTTGGCCAAATTACCGGATGAGAGCCCCAGAGTGAGCATAAATTTCTTAAAAAACAGAAGGTATGATATAATGGATTTTTTGAAGGGATTTTCGTTTTCCTGGATATGTGACCATGCAATTATTTGCTTATCGATTATGGCATTGTATTTTTCGGCCAGGAATATTTTATTTGAGAAATCGCCAGATGTGAGTTGAAGATGGTAAATCATTTTCAGAACGGAAAGGGAATACTTTTGAGCATTCACAAGGAAGGCAATTTCATTTTGTTTGTTATATAATTTCAGGAATAGCAGGACGTATTTGTTATAGAAATTGATTATTTCTGGAGTTGCAAGAAGGAGTCCGTGTTTAAAGCTGAAGCTATTGTTGATAATTTCGTTGGCGGAATTATAAAATTCAATGGATTCATCAAGTTTGTTCTGTTTGATAAGATAGTCACCATTGATGAGGTAGTATTGCAATTTGAGGTTATTGGAATAGTTTAGGTTTGGGTTCGATGGATTTAAATCATCGAGAAGCTTAATACCTTTAGGTTCATCATAGTAATTGATAAGAAAAGAGCAATAGTCGAGCAGTGTTTTTAATTTGTGAGTATTGATAATGCTATCTTTATTATAGCAGGAAAGGGAAAGCTGGATGTAATGGTTAACGGAATCGGGGAGGTTTAGTTTGAGGTAGATATTTGCAAGGGCGCGGTAATGACCTTTCAGGGGGCTGAATCCAAGATCTTTTGAGATTTTGATTGCTTTGGTGAAATAGATAATTGCTGAGTCGAGATTATTTCCAATGAAGTATGCATTTGCTTTATTGTGGAATATGATGGCAGATTGTTTAGCACGTGTGTAAGGATCATTGATAAGGTTGTTTTCTGCTATGTTGAGGTAGTGGAGGGCTTGGTTGGTTTGGTTTTGTTTGTTTTTGACGATTGCTTTGAGGATTAATATATCGCAAAAGGTTTTAACATTGTTGTTGTTAGTGGTATCGCAATATTTTTGGGCGAAATTGAGATAATAGTAAGAACTGTCGTATTGGAAATTTTCTTTGTAGATTTTTGCAAGACTTAAATAGTGACCAGACGAAATAATACTATCGTAAGAATTTTCTGTTTTTGTATTATAAATAGCCTCAAAATAACAATTCCTTGATTCTTCAAAAGAACCTATTTGTGAAAGACATTGTGCTTTGATGTTTAGAGCTTGGTTGAAGTAGATGTTATGAAGAGCATTATCAGTTTTATATAACTTTTTAATTGAATCTGAATATTGTAATGCGGTTGTATAATGTTCAAGGTTTTTGTAAACTAACATTTTCAGAGTGAGCAACCATGCATATTCATTATCATTAATGCTTCTTTTATAAGATATACATACTGAGTCTATTAGGAACAAGGCCTTTTTGTATTTACGAATACCAATCAAGCAATCTATTAAATACATATCACAGTAATAAGAGCTTGACCAATCATTCAAAAAAGTATATTGATTTTTAGCTTTTTGTAGTGTGCTAATTGCATTTGAGTAATTCTCATTCAAATACTGAAAATAACCACTTTCCAATAGTTTTCTTGCTTCAGTTTTTATTTCAATTGAATCGTTTTGCGAGGGTATAGAAATTGAAAAAGACATAGCAATTATAAAACTGATGTAGGCTTTATTATTAAAGAGTTTTATAAATGTCACAGGGAATTGCATTTATATTTTTAAAGTAAAGATTTTTCATTTCTGATATATACTTCCGCACTGGCGCCATTGCAAGCAGATGCCGAAAAGCTTCAATAGAGTAGGCAAAATCTACTTCAATGGTAAAACTATGAAAAATTTCGAGAAGTTTTTAAACAATGAAAGTGATTGTGTTTTAAATGTAGTGGAAATGAAGTGTGTTTTAGGAGGAGATGGTGATGATGAAGATCCACCATGGGATCCACCGCTACCACCACCACCTCCGCCACCTCCGGGTTAAGATGAGATTATGTTTCAGGGATAAAGCCTGAAATAAAAATAGGGGCTGAAAATGAAATGATGTTATTGCATATTTATTCACAGCCCCTTTTGTTTTAGGTAGTGTGGCAGGGCAGGTTGCAGTGATAACAACCGTTGCTCTGGGGATAATGGTACTTCGCTTCTCTAACTGCATCATGGCAGTTGTTGAATTCACCAAGATAGAGTGCATTGAAAGATTCAGGCATCCATTCGCATCCTTCTTTGTGGACTTCGTGGTCGCCATTGGGTTGTGCATTACGGTTTACATAATACTTGTACATGATTGCCTCCTTTTTAAAAAGTTAATAAGTAGAGTTATCAGTAGTTTGTTATACTACTAATAAGATATATATCGGTTTTGGGGAAAGTTTACTTTCTAGGAGTGACGGGTAACGGGTAACGGATGATGGGTGACGGAAGAAGATAAAATAAAGAAAAACGCGAAGAAAAGATTAGGAATCTCCGCGTTTTTTAAAAAGCAAAACAAGATGTTGCAACTATCCAGATAAAGAACGTTTTTCGATACTTAATACCAGAAAGAGGAAAATGTGACGTGTTTTCAATGATTAATTTTCAAGAAATTCTACAAGTATTAGATTATGAGGGAGTTGTGAGGTTATTTTTGATAGGAGGAATTGTTGGATATTGGAAGTAAATGCATGATGAAGGATGAAGGATGAAGGATGAAAATATTGGAATTAGGGTAAAGTATTTTGGAATTGGATATATACTTATTAGAAATGAAAATGAAGAAGCTTAGAATTGATCAGTATTTGATGTTTATGCTTGCATATAAGCATGAGAGCATTGATGCTAAACTACCTGTTATACAGATGTTTTATGTTGCGAAGAGTGATGAGGAAAGGAGGAGTTGTTTGATGATGCTAGAGGTATTTAAGCAGACAAATAGTAAGGGCGATGAAAACAAAAGGAAAAAGGAGAACGATTGAAATAGAATTAAAGCGAAAATAGAAATTAATAGACCAGGTACTATGAATAAAACAAAATTACAAGAACTCAAGAAAGAGTTTCAAAATAAGATGGGAATAAGTGATGAAGACATTACTGATGAACAAATGATCAGGCTTAATGAAGAATTAAGAAATCTTCCTGCTAATGAAAAGACAATATTTAAAGTACAGGAGATTGTAAAATCGGTAACTGGAATTGATAGCTTTTATATGCATGAAACATTAGATAATAGCGATATTGACAATGCTGTTGACCAGTTAAAAGACATATTAGACAAGGATACTGATGAGTGAAACTGATATAAGTGATTTTGAAGATGCTATATCTGAAGCAAAAGATGCGTTTTATTCAGAATTGAATGAAATGCTTAAGTTGCTAAGGATTATAGATATTGAATTAACTCAAATACAGGATAAGTTTAATGAGGTGCATCGAAAAGGAGTAGCATATTTTAACTTATTTGACAGATCATTGAGTGAATATGGTTTGGAAAAGTATGATATGAATATTAATATTAGGGATAGCAAGATTGATGATGCTATTAATATATCATATTCAATAATTAATTACTGGGAGTTGATAATTAAGCTTAATGCAAAATATGGAATAAATATACCTAAAGCATCGAAAAGAGCTTTTAGTACCATACAGATTTATATTAAAACCTTTGAGCCTAAAGCAGCAGAACCATTGAAAGAAAAGTTTCAAGAAGTTGGTTTGCCTGTCAGCGGGTTTGAATCAAAAAGAAAGTTTAAAGATATGACTAAAAAGAAACAAGTTACTTTTGGTATGATTGCAGGTACAGTTCTATTAATTGTCTTAATTGTATATGCATGGATCGAAGAGTGTCCGACAGATTTTCAAGGTAGAATTTTCACAACAATTTTAGCTCTTGCAGCTGCAGCATTCTCAGCAGCCATACCTGGATTGATAAATGTCAAATACAGAGGAATGATAACTGCCAGTGGTGCTATAGCTGTTTTTGTGATAGTTTTTTTACTTAAACCGGCAGAACTTTCAGATTTTGCATATTGCCAAAAAGATATATCCGGCACGATTTATTTTGGACATAAGCCACAAGCATTGGTTAAACTGAAATTATTAAAACAGAGTCAGGTTATCACAACCGATGAATTTGGCAATTTTCGATTACCCATAGATTATACAACCATAGATAAGGAATTAAAGATTTATTTGACTAGTAGTGAAATTTATCTGGATACTGTATATTCAATTCAGAAAAGTGTGATAAATGAATCACTGGATATTTACTTACCAAAATATTGTTTTACATGTACTCAAAAAGATTCTTCGGGGGAGTTGAAGGATAGAAAACAAGTTTGTGGTGCCACTAGAGAATGCATAAGTAAATATATACATGGATATAGGTTAGATGGGATTGAATTGGGATTGGTTGTGGAGTGTGATGATAATTAATAATTAATATGACAAAAGTAAAAAATATCATAGGTACAGCTGATAATGAATGTAAATGCGGTAGCTGGCTTGATCACTGGGAGAATTTTTCAGGATACAGTGCAGTTATGTGTTCGGAAAACAGCTGTTTTAATAGTGATTTGGAAGGAGCACATGTACAAAAGATTAGTCTTTTTGATGATAGCTGGTATATAGTACCTTTATGTAAAAAGCATAATAAAAGCAAAGAAATTTTGAATGTGGGCACAACTATATTAGTCTCTGCGAATAAAAATAAGACCTGTGAGAAAGAGTAATTATTCTGGGAGAGTATGTTTAATTATAGTGTCCAGTGAGAAAAAACAAAGATAATATGTACAAAATTTTATCATTAGATGGAGGTGGAAGTTGGGCGCTAATGCAACTTCTTACATTAAAGGAAAGATTTAAAGATGAAATTCCGGAATTAAATGGCCACGCTATACTGCAGCAATTTGACATGGTGATAGCCAATTCCGGAGGAAGTATAGTACTTGCTGCTTTGTCTGAAAACTGGAGTATTGACAAGGCACTTTCATTGTTTGATGATAAGGTTACACGGGAAAGGATATTTAGTAAGAATTCCTTTATGGAGACCTTCTGGCCTGTGAGTTTGACCAGGAAGTTTTCTTTCGGGCCCAAATACAGTACTAAAAGAAAGGGAGATACTTTTAAGGATCTTTTCCCTAAGATTAATGGTTTATTGATGAATGAATTGCCTGAATTTATTGAAAAATCCGATCTTAAAATTACTGTTTGTACATACGATGCTTTGAATAATAGAGCAAAGTTCTTTAGGTCGTATGCAAATAAAAATTCATCAGCTGAATTTGTCACACTGACCCAGGCAATACATGGGTCTTCAAATGCGCCCGTACAATATTTTGACTTTCCTGCCAGGTTTAGAGCAAAAGGGACGGAGGTTTACTATGAATTATGGGACGGAGCTCTTGGGGGATTTAACAATCCGGTTACTGCAGGAATAATTGAAGCGTTCCGCTTAGGCATTCCTCTTGATGATATTACTGTTGTTTCATTAGGGAATGGCAATAAGCTGATGTCGATGAAGCAAAAAGAAAGGTTTTTCAATTTAAAACTCGAAACTCAGAAATACAGGAAGAAGAAATTGAAATTCGGAAAATATAAGAGTCAGTTTGCATATTTTAAAGAAACAGTGATGAATCAAGCAAAGACCATACTTTATCAGCCACCTGACTGGGCGAATTTTGTGGCTTTGATGTTTTTGTCGAAATCGTTAGATAATAATCTTGAGGACAGGTTTATCAGACTTTCACCTATGATACACATTGATGAAAATACTGATAAGGAAGCAGTTGAACTTTTAAATGATTTGTATTCCCTGGATATGGATTTAACAAGTGATAGGGATATTGATTTGCTGAAAAAATGTTTTGAATTTTGGAGAGATGGCAAGATCAGGAACCAGCCCATACAATATAAGGTGAAGAGGGATAATGAATTGATTTATTATGTGGGGGATGAGTTTTTTAAGGAGGGAGTTGAGAGGTGGAGGAGGATTAATAATTAAGAATTAATAATTAAGAATTGGGGGTTGGATATTACTTAGATTTTGAATCAGTAACCTAATACAAATAACCATGAGTGAGTTAAGTACAGGTTTATATAATATTGGCAAATATAATACTAAGTATTGTTTTGCAGGTTTCCCTTCGATTAAGATTTACAAAGGATCGGAAGGAGGAAGATGGAGCAATCATCTATTATTTGGTGATTATATAAAAATACTAAATACCAATATTGTAAATAATAGAGTTTATGCTAAAAGTAGGAATGCCAAAGGTTGGGTAAATGTTGATGAATTGCAAAAGGATAGAATACTTGAAGTGAACTTTGTAGATATTGGGCAAGGGGATGGATGTCATATTGTTACACCTGATGATAAGCATATCATTATTGATGCAGGTAAAACAGACAATATGGAAAGGTATCTCTCATGGAGGTTCAATCTGCTTGGAAAGAAAAAGCCTTTATCTTTTCCTTTCACACTGATAATTAGTCATTCAGATGCTGATCATTACCAGGGATTTGGAAATGTATTTGATAATGATAAGATCAAAATTGATAAAATATATCACAACGGACTAGTAGAACGACCAGGAAATCTGCCATTAGGGACGAGAGATGGTGAGTTTATTACAGGTTTAGTGCAGACCACGGATCAAATGCTAGATATTATAAAAAATACAAATAACAGAAGAGGGACGAGATCATTGTATTGCAAAACACTTTATAAGGTTTTGAAGAACAATCCGGATGTAGAGTTTAGTTCACTGTCAATTAAAAATAATTATGTTGAAGGATATGATGAGAACCACAGCATCCATAATAAAAACTTCTCATTAAAGATACTTGCCCCAATACCCATCATGACAGGAGGCAAGGAGTCGTTGAAATCTATTAATGATTTAGGAAAAGATAAAAACGGACATTCTGTAGTATTTAAGGTAATATTTGATAAAGCAAAAATATTATTAGGAGGAGATGTGAATACTGAATTTGGGAAAATGATATTAGATTATTACAAAAGTAAAAACCAAACGAATGAATTTCAAGTAGATGCCGCTAAAGCTTGTCACCATGGAAGTAACCATTTCCATTATGGATTTATTGAATCAATCAATTCTGGCGCAACGATAATTTCATCAGGTGATGATGAGAGTTATTCACATCCCAGGCCTGATGCTATAGGAGCATTTGGGAAATGCGGTTATGGAGCGAAACCATTGATTTTCTCTACTGAATTAGCCAGATCAAATAAAGAGTTCACACACCAAAAGCTTGAAACTATTGCGAAATTAATCAACTCAATTAAAGAGATAGATACTGATTTAAAGAATGAAGCTGATACTAAAGCTATTAAAAAGCTAAATAAGAAAAAGCATAAGAATAATAAAAAGATCAATTCATTCCTGACGAAATACGGTATGATTAATTTAAGAACAGATGGAAGAAGGATGATAATAGCTCAAAAATATGAAAGGCCTGCATCATATGGGAAGTGGGATATTCATGAATTGATTTATTCAGATAAATCAGAAAGATTTGAGCAAGTATAAGTAGAATAATTAATAGATGAATAAAGCGGACTTAATAGATAGCATTGCAAATGATAGTGGATTGACAAAAGTCGATTCAAAGAGATTTTTGGATGCAATAATTAAAAATATTACTGAAGCTCTGATAAAAAATGATAAAGTTGCATTGGTAGGATTTGGTTTATTCTCAGTTACGGCAAGACCTGAACGAATTGCAAGAAATCCACAAACTGGAAAAGAAATTATCATACCAGGGAAAAACATACCCGTATTTAAAGCTGGATCTGATTTAAATAGTTTCATTAATTCAGCAAGAAAGGCTACCAAACAAGTCAAAACTGCGGGATCACCTATTGATAGTGTTGCAAATAAGGGTATGTCGGAGGAGAAAGGTAAAAAGCAGAAAGATTTCAAGCAATTTTATAAAACTACAATTAATCTCAGAGACAAAAATTCCATTGATGGTGTATTAGGAGTATATGAATTGGCTGAAGAGTTGGGTATATTAATTAATAATATGCCTACTGAAGAAAACAGAATGCTTGCAATTTTTGGAAAATGGGGGAGAGGAAAAACGTTTTTCCTGGGAAAACTATGGGAGTACCTTAATAAGGATATAAATTACATAAGAGTTGATTTTGAACCATGGAAGTACCAGGATACACCCGCTACCTGGGCATATTTGTATGAGCAATTCTCACAAAAATACTATGAGGGGAGAAATTGGTTTACAAGGACATGGAATGTTTTCAGACTAAATACTGTAAAGTTTGGTTGGACTCAATTAATATTATTTGGATTAAGTTTAGCAGCTTACATTATTTTTATGATATATGGTTCATGGGAGTCTTTAACAATTGATATTGTTAAAATTACCGGCACATTAGGAATTGGAGCATTTTCTATAAAGTTTTGGAAAACATATATAAAGTTTAAGCATACTGCAAAGGATATTTTCAGCAAATATTTTTCGAAATCATCATTTACGGATTTACTTGGAATACAAGCAGAAATACAAATTGAATTTAGAAATCTTATAAAGGCATGGAAACAAAAAAATAATCAATTCAAGATTCTGCTATTTGTTGATGATTTAGACAGGTGCTCTGAAGAAAAGATTATAAGTATAATTGATTCTTTAAGGGTTATGCTTGAAGACCAGGTTATTTCAGAGAATTTAGTGATTATTACAGCCGTTGATGAGAGGATACTTAAAAGAGCTATTAATTTTAAGTATTCCAGGTTAATTAATAAGGCTTCAGAAGACACTATTACTGTCGAAAAGTTGACTAAGGAATACATTGACAAGCTATTTATTCTTGCGCTTAAGCTGAATGATTTGAATGCAAAGGAGCGTGATGAGTTTTTATATGAGTTAACAAAGTCGGAGCGTGAGGCGATGAAAATCAAAACATCAGAAATAGAGTACAATTCACTAGAAGATATTATAGATATTAAGGAGGAAGAGAAGGAAGAAACAGATGAAATGGATACTGAATTATATGGGGATATAGAAGATATCTCTATAGATACAAGTCATGAAGCATACAGCTTGATGGATGAAGAAGAGTTTAAAATTCTCAGGCATTCGATACAGATATCTGAAGGTACAACTCCCAGGCAGATACGCATATTTTATTACAGATATTTGTTGGCGAAAACCCTCTTGATTAGTAGGTATAATAAAATGGATAGCAAGTGTATATGGTTGCTGCCAAAATTTAGCAGGATATTGTTTGCATTATTGGTTACGTATAGTAAGTTTCATCCACTAAGTGAATTAGATAAGGAGAAAGCTATAGTGGATAATACTAAATATATGACCAGAATGGTGAAGCCATTGAAAAATAAAAGAATATCGGTGGTAGATTATAGAGCTTTGTTGGATGTTTTGCAAATAGTAATTGCGTATTAGGTTTATGATATTTTAAAGAAGATGAAAGATACAAGATATACCATAGTCTCGGCTCCTCTTTCCGACAAGATAGGACGGTCTCTCAAGGAGAGGGGAAATGTGAAAGTAGTTTACTGTTGTTGGGATGGTTGATGTGTGCAGTTTGTAAGTGATTGGTTTTAGGTTTGTTGAGATGCACGGATGGAGTGACGGGTTTGAATGTGTGCAGGTTTTTAAGTGAATGGGTTGGGGACGGGTTGTGCAAGGGTAGAGGGTGTTTTATAACAATGTGTGCATTTTATTTTATTAAAATATAGATAGTTATAGTAAGAGTGCACGGATTGCACGGGTTATTTTGGGTTGGGGGATTTGTTGAAGGTTTGTTTAAGAATGTTGAATTGTATTTGAGATATTAATATTTTCAGGATGATTATTAGGGCTGTTATTTTTATAACTATGGAAATTCAGAAAAGATATAATGCTATTAATATGAACATATCAATCTAAATATGGAAATATATGTAACAAAAGGTGCACATATAAACAAGTTTGTGGGTAATGCAAAAAACTGTTAATTCAATAATTAAAAGGAAATAAAAAATGGATGTTCAACCAGAAAAACAAAATGTCGACAAACTTTTCTCAAATACAACATATTATATTGATTTCTACCAAAGACAGTATAAATGGACTGAAGTACCTGTAAAAAGACTTCTGGATGATGTTTTGTATAAATTTAATGAAGAGTTTAAAACACATAAGGACTTGAGTTTACCTTTAGACCAAGTAATAAATAAATACTCATGGTACTACCTTAATACTTATGTGACAAATAATGTGGATGGCAAATTATACATAGTTGATGGACAACAAAGATTAACTACCCTAACACTTATATTAATTAAACTTAAACACCTTGCAAAGCAATTTAATTCAGAGTTAGAAGGTTGGATTGGAAATAAGATAGTAGGTCTTTCCGGTTACAAGACTGATTTTTGGATGAACCATGAAGTACATAAGCCATCAATGAAAGGATTGTTTGACGGATTGGAAACTGAAAAAATAGACATAAGTACTGGCTTGACTGCTAAAAATATGGTACTCAATTATAATGTAGTTTCATCTCGCCTTAACCATGAATTGACTGATATTCTCAGGTTTGAGAGTTTTGTTTTTTACTTTCTTCATCGTTTGGTATTAATTAATCTTAATGTCGAACAAACTGATGTTCCAATGGTTTTTGAAGTAATAAATGATAGAGGTGTTAGATTAAAACCATATGAGATTTTAAAAGGAAAACTATTAGGACAGATTTCAAAAGAAGAATTAGAAGGATTAAAACTTAACGATATTTGGGAAGAACAAGTATCAATAATTAATGCTTACAAAGAGGATGAAATCGACCAGTTTTTTATTTACTTTTTAAAAGCAAAATATGCAAATACAATAGGAGAAGGAAGGCGTTATGACAAAGATTATCATAGAGCAATCTTTTCAGAGAATAATTTAAAACTTGACCATAATCCTAAAGTTGTAAAAAAGTTTTTACAGAACGACTTTAAATATTATACAAACCTTTATGCAAAAATTTTAGAATATTACAATGACAATTCATCTAATAATGGATTTTCTCATGTCTATTTTAATAGATTAACTGAAATGGATATGCAATTTTTGCTTATTCTTTCTACTTGTAAATTAAACGACCCTCAAGAAGATGAGAAAATAAAAACCATTTCTTATGAAGTAGATAGACTTTTTTCATTGCTTCAATTACAACGTAGTTACGGCAGTAACGCTTTTACAATTGCAATCTATAAATTAAGTGCCATTATTAGAGAAAAGGATGTCTCTGTAATTCGCTCAGCATTTGATAATACTTTGAGAAAACTTCTTTCTGCAACTAGAGGTGTAGTTGCAACTACATCATTATCTTATGGTTTTTTCAAAGAAACTGGAATTGAATTAGACAAGCGATTTAAAAGGTATTTCTTTGCACGAATAGAGAAATTTATCGCTGATAATACAAACCTTAATATGAAACATTCCCTTTATGACCTTGTACAAAATACAGGTTCTGTAAATGGTTTTCATATTGAACATATTCTTGCAGATAATAGTGAAAACCTTAAACTTTTTGGAGATGATGAGGAAAAATTTAAAAGTGAACGAAATCGACTTGGAGCACTTTTATTATTGAAAGGAAAAGATAACATTTCAAGTAATAATGAGGTCTACAAAAAGAAATTGAAATCTTATGCTAATACACTTTATTGGAATGAAACATTAAGAGAAGATAGTTATAAATCAAAACTGGATTTCTCAAATATGATTAAAAATTACAATCTTAATTTTCGAGCATTAAATGAATTTGGAGATGCTGAATTAGAAGAAAGGCATAGATTACTTTATGATATGGTTAAACATATTTGGAATTAATATGACTGAATAGAAAGCACATACCCACAACAAATGCTCATACGTAATGCTGGGATTTTCGTAAATTGAAAGATTATGCAAGAAATAAAATTTAACAGTAAAATGAAAGTGAAGTGCTTCGGAAATCCGCACTACGCATAGCCAAACCGTTACCTACAAGGCTGATTAATGCAACTATAATAGTAAATTATGTAAATGGAAATTGAAAAGACAAAAAAAAACAGAGCAAATATATTGGGAGGATGTATTGAAAGGCTTAACAACTCCTCGTTTAGCAATAAAAAATGGATATATTTAATTACACTAATTGCTTCTAATGAGAAATTAGAAGCAAAGAAAATAATAAATAAGTATGTGCAAAATGAAGATGCATTTTTAACTGATGTAGCTAAATTTTGTTTAACAAAAATAATTAATTAAAAAGGAACTAAGTATGAAAAAAGTATTAAGCATTTTAGCTGTAATAGTAGTGGTTGGTGCAGTAATTTATTACTTCATTGAGCTTAAACCAGAAAAAGAAGTACAAACTGTTAGAATTGGAATGGTAACATTTCCAGGTTATGCACCATTTTATTTAGCTAATGATAAAGGGTTTTTTGAAGATGTCAATGTTGAACTATTAAGAATTGAAGCAATAGGTGATATACGTGCTGCTATGAATAGTGGTAAAATTGATATGTATATTGCCACCCATGACATCTTTCAAGCAATCGAAAATCAAGAACCACCTGGAATTGGATTTTTAGCTGTTGACGAATCATTCGGGGCTGATGGAATTGCTGTTACTGATAATATTAAAAATATCGCTGATTTAAAAGGATTGATTGTTGGTGCAGAACCGGGATTACCACCGTACTTTATTTTACAATATTTACTTAATAAAGAAAACATGACTCTTGAAGACATTGATTTTCGAGATATTTCATCACAAGATGCAGGGAATGCATTTGTTGCTAATAGGTTGGATGCAGTTGGAACCTATGAACCTTATTTATCCAAAAGTGTTGAATTGCGGCCAAATTCAAAAGTTCTCGTTTCAAGTGCTGATCTAAACGGATTAATTGTTGATATTGTATTTGCAAGTAAAAAACTAATTAATGAGAATCCAGAAATATTAGAAAAAGTTGCAGATGGATGGTTTAGAGCAGTTGACTACTATGAAGGAAATAAGGATGAATCAATGAAGATTATGGGAAAAGCATTTGGGGTATCAAAGGAAGAAATGATAGATATTAAATCGGGATTATCATGGCTTAATAAAAGTGAGAATATCCAATTATTTGACAAATCTCAAGATAATAATTTGTTTTCAACTTTTGATTTAATTGGTGAAATTTTAGTTAAAAATAATGCAAATGTTTATAGGGTATATTCACAGGATAAACTCACTACAAAATTAATAGATAACTATTCAAAATAATGAAGAAAAATCTCAATATACCTTTTATAATCTCTCTTGTAATAATTATAGTTATTTGGTTCTTCTCAAAAAAATACGGTATCATTAATGATCTTTTTTTACCATCTCCAAAACAGCTATACATCGCATTTGTAGATTTATTTAAGGAATATAATTTTTCAGGAGATATATTAGCGTCTGTTTATAGGGTTTTTTCTGCATTCATTTTATCTGCTATTATAGCAATACCTTTAGCAATAATCATGTTTAAATATACTTCAATTGGAAAAGTTCTTTCTCCATATATTGACTTTATTAGGTATTTGCCCGTACCTGCTCTTATTCCGCTGACTATTTTGTTTTTTGGGATTGATGAGACTGCAAAAATTGTATTGTTGTTTATAGGGACATTTTTCCAATTAATATTGTTAGTAATTGATGACTTGCATGAAATTCCAAAAGAATATTTTGATTTGACTTATTCGCTGAAATTTAATCAGCGACAAGAAATATTTTTCATGTTTAAAAGTATTCTTCCTCAAATTTATGACAATTCACGAATAACACTTGGATGGTGTTGGACTTATGTAATTATTGCAGAATTAGTTGCCTCTTCAAATGGAATAGGTCATATGATTAAGGAAGCCCAAAGGTTTTCAAACACTCCAAATATGTATGCGGGAATCATTACTATGGGAACTATCGGATTTGGTTCTGATTATCTATTCAAGAAATTATATCCTAGATTTTTTAGGTATAAGAAAAAAGCGTTAGCATGATAAATATCTCAAACTTAAATAAAAATTTCGGCAAGTTAAAAGTTATTGAAAACTTAAATTTAACTGTCCCGGAAGGAGAAGTTATTGCTCTTGTTGGACCAAGTGGATGTGGAAAGACTACTTTATTACATTGTATTACTGGTATAGATAATCACTTTGATGGGTTAATTGAATTAGAGAATAAGCATAGCAGAGAATACCTTCAAGAAAATCGTATTGCAATGGTTTTTCAGCAATATTCAAATTTCGAATGGCTTACAGTAAAAGAGAATATTGAAACACCATTTTTTAATGGAAATATTAGTAATAATGAAAAGGCTGAAATTGTAAATAAATTATTAACTGATATGGGATTAATGAAATTTGCAAATAGTTACATGAATGAGTTATCCGGTGGTATGCAACAGAGAGTGGCAGTAGCCAGAGCTTTAGCCCAGAACACTAAGATAATGGCACTTGATGAACCCTTTGGTGCTTTAGATATTCAAAATCGAAATTCGCTTCAAAATATCTTTCTAAACATAAAAGTTAAATTTAACAAAACTGTAATTTTTATTACTCATGATATTGAAGAAGCAATCTTCTTAGCAGACAGAGTTTTAGTATTATCAAAAATCCCTGCAACGATTTGTGCTGAATTTAATACAAGCTTTACATTAAATAATAAAAACGAAATTAAATATTCCTCTGCTTTTATTGAAGTCAAAAAATGTATAGAAAGTAAATTTAAAGAATTTTCATATGAAAAAATTGGTTGAAGATTTTTTTGAAAAAGCAAGCCCAGTAAACATTACACTTTTTGTTGTAGGTGTAATTGGTTTCCTATTCGCATTAGGATTTCATTATTTTTCTGAGATTGGTATCAAATGGCATATCATTGTAATTATAAGTTTAATTACATTATTAACTACTAGCCTTTTAGCTTTCGTTGTAAATTACTATTATGATAGACTTAGGCACAAAAAGGTTGAAGAATTAGCTAGTGCTTTTTTATCTGAGAAAGCTAAAAACAGCTTTTGGTTTCATAACAATACAAGTCTTACAAACTTTGAAAAAGGTTTTGGGAAAGAAGATTCTCTTAAAGAAATTTGGATTGTTTCTAATTGTTTAAAATTTGAATCTAACTCTCGTTTTGTTTCTGCTATTCAACAAAACCTAAAAGACGGTATATCTTATTATTATTTTGTACCTCTAATAAAAAAAGAAGTTTGAGATGACTCTATAGACCACTTATATAAATATGTCATTGAAAAGAG
>CAZDWF010000029.1:0-30532 GCA_964508895.1 uncultured Bacteroidales bacterium | reverse complement strand
GTAAAACTATCACTCTGATTTTTAGTATACATGGCATAAAAGCCTATGGTAGTTTCGCCAAAGAAGCGTGTGCAATCAATGCGAAAACCTATATCCTTATTAATATATTGTCCATAATTTATGTCGAATTGAAGGTTGTATTTTTCGTATAAGTAACTTAATGTAGTAAACCAGGTTATGGTATTAATATCATCCTTAATCCATCTGCCTTCCAGAAAGTTTGAATGTCCGGTTAAGCCTGCGTTGAAAGCAAGGTTCCAATGATTATTTCCAAAAGGGTATTGTAGTTCTAGATCAGAGCCATATCTGTTGAAATTAAAGTTACCAATGGTAACTATGGAATAAACTCTATTCCATAGCCAGAAGCGTTGGGAAAGCGTTACAAAGCCTGGTCGTATCCTATCACCTTCCTTGCCTAGGTCGTTTACAATGGGAATTATTACCTGCCCTGTAAACTTCATTCCTCTCCATAATGTGGTTTCCAGTGCAGGACATATATTTAATTGAATTTCGTATATTTTTTTGAAGTAAATATTTTGAAGTATAAATTTAGGGTAAAGCACAAGGTCAAACTTATTAACTGATGGATTTTCGGGATTAATATCCTTGATCTTTTCCCAACTATTTCTATACTTATTGCTATATGGTTTTATCGTTATTTCATGATAGCCTGACTCTTTAATTTGTTTGGTTTCTGTTCTATGAATATATAACAAAGGCTGGTTAAACTCTAAAAAAAGGATGGAGAATCCTTGATTGCTATCTATTGTGGATTGAATAAGGTCATATGATATATATATGCTAGACAGATCCCAGCGGTATATGTTATTTTCAATTCCAACAATGTATGTATTATTGGAAAAATATGTACTTACATTCTCAAATCCACAGCTTGTTAATACCGAATCTATTTTCTCCAACCTGTTCTGTGCTGTAGAAGTTAATGTTAGATTTATAATTATATATCCGCAAATCACTTTTATAATGTTTCTTATCATAATTCTTATAATATATATCATCTAATTAACCAATGATGGCCAATAATAATATTATAATGTCAGTGTGTTTTGAATTATGGATTTGAAGACAAATAGAAAAAAGTGCTTTTGACTAGATTGGTTTTAGTAACAGATGTCAACTATAGGGTAGTTTCACTTTTGTATTTGATTTATACAAATGCCAATTAAGTGCTAATATACAACAAATTGTGTTGACATGCAAGTAATCTCTATAATAACTTTAGCAGGATTTTCCTCTGATGAACCAATTTGTTAAACTTAGATTTTTTTCACCAATTAATGTTTATTTTATATCTTAAATGTAGAGAAAACAAAGAACTTAATTAATAACCATAAAACACAAACGCCGACAAAATTCTTAGAAATATAAACACTAATTTTCCATAACCGTACTCCAGAAAATTTAAATGTCTGGAAAGTCTCACCACCTGATATGCTTGCTTGATAATTAATAATTTCACGACTCCTGTATCTTCACATCCCATAACCCAAATGCAACCAATACATCATATATATTGTCATTAAATAAGTATACTCAAACCATTTGTTAACCCAAGCCGGAAATCATGAAAAGATTTTACCTTCCAGCACTGGCACTTTTACTGATGCTGAGTGCTTCTGGTCAAAAACCTTCAATAGTATTGACTTTCACTGCAGAATACGATGGGAAACACATCCCGTTAGATAGTATATTCATTGAAAACCTCTCACAACACAATGATACGACACTGTATGCACCCGATACTGTGTTGGTACTGGATTTTTCCACTGGCATCAGTGATAGTGAACCTATGGATGAAAACAGTTTCACACTATCACAGAACTATCCCAATCCTTTTAATGGTGAAACATCAATTAATCTGGATCTGTTAAGAAATGAAGATATTTCTATTACTATACGAGACATTTCAGGAAGAGCATTAGAACAATATAGCTATTCCTTAAATCAAGGCAGCCATTCTTTTAATTTTCATTCAGGAAGTAAGGGATATTATTTGCTTACCGCCACAGGGAAGCACACTAGCAAAACAATTAAAATGCTAAATGCAAACAAAAACAATGAATTTGCTGGTCAATGTAAATTAGAATATTCCTCTTATAGAGAAACGACAGTAAATATTAAATCGCAGGAAGCAATAAGTGATTTTGGGTTTTGCCTGGGTGACTACCTGAGGTATATTGGTTTTGCGACGAATGAACTTGATATCAATGGAAGCGACATAATTGTGGATGCTCCGCAGACTGATAAACTTTATATTTTTGAAATAAGCGAAGGAATACCGTGCCCTGGAATTCCAACTATAACTTATGACTTTCAGATTTATAATACTGTGCTTATAGGTACTCAATGCTGGTTGAAAGAAAACCTGAATGCCGGTGTGAAAGTAAGCGGCAGCCAGACAAACAATGGTGTCATTGAAAAATACTGCTATGATAATGATGAGACTTATTGTGATGAATACGGTGGATTATACAAATGGAATGAGATGATGCAATATACAACTGCCCCCGCAGCACAAGGTATTTGTCCTGACGGCTGGCATATCCCGACAGAATTTGAATGGCAAGACCTTGAATTTTACCTTGGCATGGCTCCATGCCAGATTGAATGGCCTGGATGGCGTGGCGTTAATGAGGGCTGGAAGCTTAAATCCACCTTTGGCTGGAATAATAACGGTAACGGTATAGATTCAGTCGGTTTCAGAGGCCTTCCCGCTGGTCATCGCCCTCCGGATGGGTTGTTTGCTGATCTCACCATATATGCTTGCTGGTGGTCATCAACAGAGAAGCCTGTTAACGATGCATATTGTCGACTCCTGAAAGATGAATTTATCAAGATAAACAGGAAGTTCCTTCCCATGACATGGGGAATCTCTGTACGTTGCCTCAAAGACTGATCTGTAGTGTGTTATAAATAAGCTGACTATATGTTATTGATGAGCAATAATTAGCTTATTGCTTGATGTGCTTTCAGCATCTTTAACCACAACAAAATAAGTTCCATCCTGATAATCCTTAACAGAAACAGAAACATTTCTGCTGTTATAGTCTTTACTTAAGATAAATTTACCCTGAGAATCCATAATCTTCACATTTTCTATGATATCCCCAGAAGAAATAAATACTATCTCATTTGCAGGATTAGGATAAACACTTACGCTTTCACTTCTATGACTCACTGGATAGGTATTTATACCAACACTCAGAGGATCAAATACACACACTTTATCAGGTCCGGGTACAGGAATGACAAAAAGGTTGTGGTCCGCATTGTATGAGAAATCCAATGATACGCCCGGTAAAGTAAAACTCTCGTCAAGATATACTATATTCTCTGAACCTCGAACAAATGGATCCCCATCCTGGTCAATACCTACCTGCCAGGAATAATCCCAGCTAAGGACCAAAGTCGTTTCAAGAATTTCTCCTGTATAAGGATTTACCTGATATAGCAAATTTGATTTTAGAACAATATAAAACAGATCGTCGAAAGGATTGTATTCAACAGAAAAAGCATAATCTTCAAGAAACACATCACTTTCAACAAAGGAATTTGCCCCGTCAAGATTAATAATGTGGACTTGAGTGTTTTTGGTCAAAGCACAAACCCTCTTTGAATCATCGGTAAATGCATAATCATAAATGCAATCATTGCTTACACCTAATGTGGCGACAATCTCCATAATTTGTGTATCTACGATATGGACTACATCACCTATGCTGTTGTCAATAGCTCCTAATATAATATAGTTTCCATCAGGACTTAATGCAATTGTAGTTCTCCTGTCAACTTCATGCATCACTAAATGCCAGCTGCAATTACTATGACTAACAAGCAACTCATCAACAATCTGGCTTGAAGCACCGCTGATCTCTATTTTCTTTATAGATGCAAGCTCTGATGATAAGATTTGAAATGCATAAGCTTCTTCTCCATCTTCCGTGACAAATAATGCATCAGCGTTTCCGGTAGGAATATCTGCGATAATCTCGTAATTTGTCATGTCAATGATATTTGTACTTATAGCATCTTTTCCTGCAACCATCACGAAATCTCTATTGGGAACAGCAACAACTACTGAAACACCGTCCATGGAAATGAGAGTATCCAGCTGTCCTGTGGAAAAATCAATAATACTAATATTATCAGATAATGTATTTGTTGCGATAAGCTTATTCCCATCCGTTGAAAGAACAGCACAATTGGTCATATCTGCTTCCGGTTCACTTCCTGAATAAATTATTGAATCCGTGGTAAAGTTCAGATGATCGCTAAAGTCAAACTGGTAGAACTTCTCATCGGGAAATTCAGGTAAAGAATAGAAAGGGCCGTCACTCAATGCAACTTTATCATCTGCGGGAGAAGCATTCCCTGCTAAACCAATGGGCAACCCTACAGGTGTACGATTAATTATCTCTCCTGTTTCCAGCTTGATGAGCTTTGCATGCAGAAATACCTGTGATATTGCATACTTCCTGTCATAAGTTGTATAGAGATTAATGTGGCCAAAAAGGCCGTCATCGAAAATATATTGATAAGTATGGGATTTGAAATCAAATATACAATACTGACTGTTCCAGGAATTATCTACTGTAAGAACTTTTGAGCCATCCTGACTAATTGCTAAATCAGTAGTACCAATCATGCCGGATTCAGTGGTAATGGCTATAATGGAATCGATAACTGTTAAGTCGTTAATATCGATTCTGTGCATACTCATGGAATCAGGATGCTGGGTGCAATACATATACATTGTGTCTCCTGTAACAGAAAATCCGGAACCTCTGAAACCACCTCCGAAATTGAATGTTTTTACCAGCTCACCATTGGTAGCACTAAAAACAGAAGGGGCCTGTCCGCTGGTATTGATGGCAACAATATAATTATCGTTTGGAGAAAGAGCAAATTCAGTAAAGCGATACGATGTTCTCCCTGTGGACCCACCACTTCCCTGGTAATGTATAAATGGATCCCATGTATGAAATATTACATCACCTGAGTTTGAGTTATAAGCAGCGACGGAACCATCAAGAAAGCTATGGCAGGCAACATACACAATGCTCTCATCCTGGTTTACTTCTATCTGGCAAGGTTCATAAAAGACTTCAAAACTGTTGGATACAGAGTAATCTGAAAGGTCAATAATATAAACTTCATTGGATTTATGGCAACATGTATAAGCATATTGATCCGTTAATTTTATATCCATAGGCTCGAGACCCATATTCACTATTGCAAGAATATCAAAATTTGAAGTATTGTAAAAAAATACATTGTCACTATGCTGATATAAAGCTGCAAGGATAGTTCCATCAGGAGAAAATACAAGGTCCCGCAATAAATCCCCTTCAGGGATCAAACCGGGTTCAAATATTTCAGGAATACCTACTTTCTGATCTGATTGAAGCCCCATATCCTGATTCATCCAATGCGAAAAATCAAGTTGGAGAATCTTATCTCCAAGTTTTATTTCATATTCATTATCAGAAGAGATCTTATCAAGCTTATATTTATGAAAAGATTCACCATCAAAAACTTTTATACCAAAAGGTTCTCCGTTTTCATCAGGTATTACATCGTAAACTTGTGAAAAGAGCGGGGTACATAAAGAGAGTAAGAAAACCAGAATGATTAGATTTTTCATAATTAATTTGTTTTAATATTATTAATTAAGGTTTAGAATCTTTGTAATTGAATGATAATACGTCTGGGAAGTGCTTTGTATAAGGGCTTTAGCTTTATTGCCTGAAAACAAGCATTGTTTGATAAGAGAAACAATAATAATTGATCTCATGAAATTTGATTTGTGATTCATGTTAAAGAGATGAATTGGATTCAAAGGGTTGCATGGGGTTTATAATTTATTTTATATTTGTTTAACCTAATCAAATCGTCATTATGCTAAGGACTATTCTGATCTTGCTATTGTTTAATTTTATGCTGATCTCTTATTCGCATCCTGAAACAAAAGAAGGGGATGAAAAATCCGGGAGGCCTAAAGTAGGGCTTGTTCTAAGTGGTGGTGGTGCAAAAGGATTTGCATATATAGGATTGTTCAGGGTGCTTCAGGAAGTTGGGCTTAAGATCGACTATATAGGTGGTACATCTATTGGAAGTATTATGGCTGCAATGTATGCTTCTGGATACAGTCCTGATGAAATGGAGAAAATCATCAGAGGCCAGAATTGGGATAAGGTGATTAAAGATGAAATTCCAAGAAAATATATTGCTTATGAAGAAAAGGAATTCCTGGAGAACTCCATTATTTCATTTGCTTATAAAAGAAGGAAAATCAACCTCCAAAGTTCACTGTATAAAGGACAACAGGTTAACCTTCTTCTGAACCGGTTCTTATCAAAAGATTTTGAAATCACGGATTTTAATAATCTCAATACACCCTTTATTTGCGTTGGTACAGATCTGTTAACAGGAGAAGCTATAACACTGAATTCAGGATATTTACCTATGGCAGTGCGTTCCAGTATGTCGATTCCTGGATATTTTTCTCCAACATTTTACCAGGGAAGGTATTTAGTTGACGGAGGTGTGGTGGATAATTTCCCTGCCAAACAGGTTCAGGAAATGGGAGCGCAATTCCTGATAGGAGGAAATGTGCAGTCTGGATTAGTAGACAGTATTGCCAAATTGAATACGATAACTTCAGTGCTTGATCAAATTATTTCATTCTCCAGGGCTTCAGCTAACGAACTTGCAGACAGCCTTGTGGATTATCAAATCCATTATAAAATAAAGCAGGGTATGATGGATTTCGATATGTATGATTCTATTATTGCTTATGGAGAGCGTGAAGCCCGTAAGCATTATGATGAATTGAAAAAACTTGCCGATTCATTAAATTCCATTGAAGAGGTTCCATTAACGGAATTCAATGCGCAACCTCTTAAAGAGGTATACATCAGAAATGTTGAATATCACGGTAATAAGAAAATGTCGAGTATTTATCTTGATAATTTCTTTGATAGATTTGAAAATACAAGCGTTAAAATTGAAGAAATTGAAGAGATGGTAACAAGGGTTTATGGTTCCCGTTTTTTCGAATATGTTTTCTATGAACTCAGACCGGCAGGCGATGGCAAAGCTGATCTAATAATTAAGATGCAGGAGGGAGCTCCGGGATATCTGACTGCATCACTTCATTATGATAGTGATTACCTGGGAAGCATAATGGTGAACGGGGTTTTCAGAAACATTCTCGGAAACAGAAGTAAACTTTTTGCATCAGTTGTATTTGGCACTAACCCTCGTGTGAAAGCTCTGTATTATATCAGCAATGGGCCTAAGCCTGGCCCGGGCATAGAACTCGATTTTTATTCTTTCAGGTTCAATGAGTATGAAAAAGACAAAAAGGTAAACTCTATTAGATTTATAAACAATAAAGTAATGGCTTTTGCCGGCTCAGTCCTTAAGAACCTGTATAGTTTCAGGGCAGGTTTTGAATATGAATATTTCAGCCTGAAGCCTGATATTGAGGATTCATTACTTGCTCAATTCTCAGATTTTAACAGTTATTTAAATGCTTTTATTTCGTTCAGGGCGGATACCAGGGACAGACCACATTTTTCAACTTCAGGTGTTAACAGCCAGTTTATAATTACATATATCATGCCTATTGGAAATGATTGGTCTAAAGAAATATTTACGAATTCATTAATGTATTATCTGAAATATGATCAAAATATATCACTCTCAAAGAGGTTTGTGCTAAAACCCGGATTATTCCTTGGTGGTACTATAAAGCAGGATGTCCCGCCAATTCATCATTGGTATGGGGTAGGAGGCTTAACGACAATAAACTATCTTGATAATTTTGTATATTTTACAGGAGTGAATTTTGTTCAGTCATATGGATTATATTCAGCAGTAGGAAGGCTTAAGCTGCAATATAATTTGATGAAAAATTTATTTCTAACTGTAAGATCTGATTTTGGTGCTAACGAATTGGATTATCAGGATCTGGTTAAATCAGAAAATTTCATGTTTGGCTACGGCTTGACTGCCGGTTATAAAAGCTATATAGGCCCGATTGAAGTGACACTGATGAGTTCAAATATAAATTCGGGAGCCAGTTTGTATTTTAGTTTGGGCTTCGATTTTTAATTTTTTTTTAATTTGCATTTACTTCATAGAATGTATAGAGGTTATTTTCAAATATTGCCGGTACTTATTGTATTGTTTCTGGTGGGTTGCAACGGAACATCAGACAGAAAAGCGTATTATAATGATGATATACCTGAAAATATACAGGAAAATTTGAATCCATTAAACAATGTTGTACTTGATGCCATACGCTCTGATAATCCTGTTCTGATCTCCTCTGTTTTGTCAGATAATTTAAAAGACCGTATGAGCCAGCAGCGTATTGATTCAAATATATCTTATGTGCATAATTTGCTTGGAGGCAAGACTTATAAATTCCTGGACCAGGTCTATATCCCGAATACGAAAGCGCTGGCTTATGATAGTATTGGTGCTGGCTTTGGCAATAACAGATATTATATCTATTATGAACCTTATAACAAGGAGGTTTTTATTTCTTTGCTATTTCCGGAGCACTCCTTTGATGAATTCCTGATCACTCTTCTCTATAGTAAATATCCTTCAGGATGGAAGCTGGATATGATTAAGTTTGGGATATATAGAATACTTAGTAAGAACGCAGTGGATTATTATAAGGAGTCTGTTGAGTTATATGCAAAAGGTCACCTTATTGATGCTTCCAATTCATTGAATATTATGTGGCAGTGTATAAGGCCTGCCGGTCAATATTTCAGGTATAAGCTTGATGATGATATGGTCAATATGCTGAATTTTATCACCAATGAACTTCAGTTTGCTTATGAGTTTCCTTTAGCTGTAGATACAGCTGAAACAAGCGCCAGTATCTTCAATATTTATCCTCACAGGGTGAGTGGTTTATATTACCCTATGATACAATATCATACAAATGTTAAATTATATGATTTTGCAGGACTTGAGGAAGAGAATAAGCGGATACAGCAACGTATAGAAGCCATGTTTCCTGGAATTACAAAGAATAACAAATTAATTTATTATCGTGCCTATAATGAAATACCAAAAGGTAGTAAAAGGGTGATGCATTATGGATTCATGCAGATGGTTGAAGAATGATGCCGGATGCCGGATACCTGATACCGGATGCCAGTTTCCTGATGCCTGATACCAGATACCTGATGCTAAAATCTATGGTCTAAAGTCTATGATCTATGATCTATAATCTATAATCTATAATCTAGTTAACTCTAACAAACCCCTTTGCATTCGGGAACTGAGGGTTAATTATATAGTTTCCTGATTTATCGATCCATCCCCATTCTCCATTCTTTTTCACCAATGCCATTCCATTAAAGAAAGGGTTTACTTTCTCAAACTGTGGGTTAATAGCAAATTTTCCATTTTTATCAATGAATCCCCATTCTTTCCCCTTTTTTACAGCAGCAAGATTGTCAGTGAATTCAAATGCATTTATAAACTGTGGGTTAATAGTAAATTTCCCATTCTTATCAACAAATCCCCATTCTTTCCCTTTTTTCACAGCTACAATACCACTTTTAAAATCACCAACTTTATAAAACTGAGGGTTGATCACAAACTTTCCATCTTTATTGATGAATCCCCATTCTTTTCCTTTTTTCACTGCTGCCAGACTTTCTATAAAGTCGCTTGCATTATCAAATTGTGGATTAATTATATAGTCCCCATTTTTATCAATGAATCCCCATTCTCCTCCTTTTCTCACCCTGGCAAGTCCTTGAGAGAATGCTTCAGCTTTTTCAAACTGTGGATTAATTATATAATTTCCATCTTTATCAATATATCCCCACTCTTTACCTTTCAGGATAGGAGCCAGTCCTTCATTAAATGCGCCAATTTTATCGAATTGTGGGTTTATAACGTAGTTGCCCTCTTTATCAATAAAACCCCATTCTCCATTTTTACGAACCTGGGCTAAGCCTTCAGAAAATTCATAAGCATATTCAAACTGTGGATTTATAATAAAGTTTCCACCCTTATCAATATAACCCCATTCTTTTCCACTTTTAACAGATGCTAATCCGTTGACAAAATTATTTGCATCATCAAACTGCGGATTAACAATATAATTCCCTCCCTTATCAATAAATCCCCATTCGCCATTATTTCTGACTGCAGCTAAGCCTTCACTGAAATCATTAACATTTTCAAACTGTGGATTAATGACCCATGTCCCTTCACGGTTAATATATCCCCATTCTTTATCAGCTCTTGCACAAGCGAGATATTCCTGTGAAAACATTAATGTTGTAAGTAAGAGTGCTGTAATGCTAAGTATGATTCTTTTCATGGTAATAATAATTATAAGTTTTAACAAATATAGCAAGAAATTAAGTAAAATTTATCTGGCAGCAACTTTAAATATTAAATTATATTATTGTTTCTCTGGGTAATACACTACATCTCAGTGATTAAGTTAAAAAAGCTTCTCGCAGATGAACCCAGATTTAAGGTATCCTATAAGAATAATGGCATAAAACATTGAAAAATTTATGAGTTTGTTAATAAAGTCTTTTCCAAATACAAAGGGAGTTGTACTTTTGCATTTCAAAATTGCTAATACTAATTTCAATTATAAGCCATGAAAGGAAAAACTTTTGCTGAAAAAATATTCGGAGCTGAGAAAGGAAGCATAGTCTTCAAAAAGCCTGATATCATTTTGTCACATGATAATACAGCAAGTATTGCAGGAACATTCAAAAAAATGAATGGAAGTAAGGTAGCTGATCCCGGACAATTACTTATTGTTCTTGATCATAATGCACCACCAACCAATGCAAAGCTTGCCAATTCATACCAACAGATAAGAGATATTGTTAAGGAACAGAAAATAGAGAAGTTTCATGATGTAGGCAAGGGTATTTGTCACCAGATTATGGCAGGATACGCTAAACCGGGAATGATCATCGTTGGTTCCGATAGCCATACTTGTACAGCAGGCGCTTTTAATGCATTCGCTGCAGGAATTGATCGTACAGAAACAGCCGGACTCTGGAAACAGGGTGAAACATGGTTCAGGGTTCCTGATACAATAAAGATCACATTGCAAGGTGAATTGCCGGAAGGCGTTTACGCCAAAGATCTTTCTTTATGGATCATTGGAATGATTGGATCCTCAGGTGCGGATTATATGTCTATTGAATATCATGGAGAAGGTGTTAAAAGTCTTTCTGTTTCCGATAGAATGACTGTGGCAAATCTGGCTTCTGAAATGGGTGCGAAAAATGCTGTGTTCCCTTCTGATGAAATACTTGCTGAGTATTTTGAAGGAGAAGTTAAAGGTGTTTGGGCAGATGAGGATGCAGTATATGCAAGAGAAATTGAGATTAAGCTTGATGAATTATTCCCACTCCTGGCAGCTCCTCATCATGTTGATAATGTTAAAGCCGTTTCAGAGCTCGAGGGCACTGTACTTAATCAGTCAATGGTGGGTACCTGTACCAATGGCCGCTACGAAGATATGAAAATTGTTGCTGACATACTTAAAGGAAATAAACTTCCAGCAGGCTTTCAGATGCTTATTATCCCTGCATCCCAGGAGATTTACATGAAAGCCTTAAAAGAAGGAATGATAGAGATATTCCTTGATGCCGGTGCCAATGTCCTTTCTTCATCATGTGGACCTTGCCTTGGCACAGGGCAGGGCATTCCTGCTGATGGATATAATGTTATCTCTACAGCAAACAGGAACTTTAAAGGTAGAATGGGTAATAAAGAATCTGATATTTATCTCGCTTCTCCTGCTACTGTAGCTTATTCATCATTGGCAGCAAGAATTGTTGATCCCAGGAAATTTAAAGGGCAGGATACTTTCCCATATAAGAAAGAGCAAAGCGAAACAGTTGATATTAAAGAAGGTGAAGACAGATATAGTTCAGGGGCATGGGATTATGCAGATGTAGACAACCTGAACACTGATCTGATGTTTGCAGGAAATCTTACATATACTGTGCTAAGTACAGAACCGGAAAAGATCTTACCATACTTGTTTAAAGGTTTTGATGATTCATTTTCCGAGCGGGTATGTGATGGTGATGTTATAGTGGCAGGAGCAAACTTTGGATGTGGAAGCTCAAGAGAACATCCTGCAGTAGGATTGTCTTTTGCCGGTGTTAAAGCAGTTATTTGTAAATCAGTAAACAGAATATTTTACAGGTCTTCTGTAAACCAGGGCCTTCCGATAATAATTCTTCCTGAAGCAGTTGATGCTTATAAAAAGGGAGATAAAGTAGAGCTGGATTTTGAAAATGGGGAGGTGAAAATAGGAGGGAAGACATTTAAATTCAATCCGCTTCCAGATAAACTCATGAAGATATTCAATGCCAACGGACTGGTGAATTACATAAAAAAAGCATAACTGACAATAAAAAAGAGATCTTACTGTTGAGTGCCGGATGCCAGATGCCGGATGCCAGATGCCGGATGCCGGATGCTGGATGCCGGATGTCTACGATCTATGATCTAAAGTCTAAAATCTAACTAATTGAAGAAGAGATATTACATACTTATCTTAATTGTGGTACTGCTTATAGCTTATATAATCACTCGTACCGCATATCCTATGTACGCTTCTCTTTGTCCTTTTATTGCGGCTTTATTTGCTGTCGATATTTATCTCTGGTTTTCTTTAAAACATAAGGTTTCAGAACTAAGACCAGGCATTTCTTTCTTAATTACATTTTTATACTGGTCCCCGCTGTTTTTCATTATGATAATAAGTATTGTTTCATTGATCTTTCCAATTGATGATTGGTCGATAGGATGGCGGACATATCCAATGGGTATCATTATAGCAATTTATTTTGCGAAAGTGTTCTCTGTTTTGTTTTTACTGTTTGCGGACCTGATCAAGGTATTCAGACACCTGGTCCTGTTTGTCAGGCAAAAGAGATCAAAAAAAGAAAAGCTTTCAGGAAATAAAATAAGCAGGGCAAAGTTCCTTCAGAATCTTGGAATACTGGGAGGTGGAATTGCATTAAGTGGATTAATAATTGGTATGGTACGCTGGGCTTATGATTTCAGAATAAGACAGATGGATGTTTGTTTGCCGAACTTACAAGCAGGTTTCAAAAGCTTGAAGATAGTGCAAATATCGGATATACATTTGGGTAGCTGGACTTCTAAAGCTGCTATTTATGAGGCTGTTGACTTGATTAATCGGCTTGATCCGGACCTGGTTTTCTTTACTGGGGATATGGTGAATTTCTCCAGCAAGGAAACAAAGGATTTTAAAGATGCTCTCGAGAAGATAAAAGCCAGATATGGTATTTTTGCTGTTCTTGGAAATCATGACTTCGGGGATTACATTAACTGGGATTCAGAACAGGCAAAGCAAAAAAATCTGCTTGAGTTGGAGGATTTCTACAAGGAAATTGGGTGGAGATTGCTTAGAAATGAAAATGAAACAATAGAGATTGACGGCAATAAAATTTCAATTATTGGTGTAGATAACTGGAGCAAGATCAAGAGATTTCCACGCTATGGCAACCTGGAAATGGCTTATAAAGGAGCTGATAATTCAGATGTCAAACTCTTGCTTTCACATGATCCAACTCACTGGGATACACAGGTGATCAAAAATTTTCCTGAAATTGATCTTACTTTTTCAGGTCATACTCATGGCTTTCAGTTTGGTGTAGAATTAAAAAACTTTAAGTGGAGCCCCGCTCAATATTTATATAAGAACTGGGCAGGATTATATACTTATAACTCACAATATCTTTATGTTAACAGGGGGCTGGGAAATATAGGATATCCAGGTAGGCTTGGTATACTTCCTGAAATCACATTCATTACGATTAAGTCCTGTTAATAGAATTATCTTAAATATACTGTTTTGACTTTATTCGGATGTTACTTCTTTGAAATTTCCACGTAAAAATTTGTATCTTACGCAAAATATTAACAAGTTAAATAATACGATATGAAGAAAACTAAACTTTTACTTTACATTTTATTCATTCCTGCCATTATAATGTTTATTGGATTTTCAACGGGTTCTCCTGGTGGCAAAACCGGGTCACCGGGCGATGGTGGTGTTAATTGTACTGAGTGTCATACCGGTACTCCTGTTCCGGTTGATGGATGGATCAATTCAAATATTCCTCCTGAAGGATATGTTCCGGGACAATCATATACAGTTACTGCTATAGGTAATCATACGGGAGTTGTACGATTTGGATTTGAATTAACATCTGAGGATGCCAGCGGTGCCAAGGTTGGAACATTATCAATAGCAGATCCGCTACAAACACAATACACAAACAGCCAGCATGCCATTACACATACTATCGATGGAATAACTCCTGCAGGAAATATGAAAGTATGGAATATGAACTGGCAGGCACCACCAACAAATATTGGGGATATTACCTTTTATGCTTCATTTAATGCTGCAGATGGAAGCTCAACTATTACAGGTGATGTTATTTATCTGTCAACATTAACCGTACCACCTACCAGTCCTCCTTCACTTGTAAGCATAGAGCCTGATTCAGCTAAACAAAGTTCTACAGTAATTACAACTATTATAGGATCTGCAACATCATGGCAAAGTAGTTTACCAGACGTTTCTCTTGCCTTTCATGCCAATCCTTCTGAAATTATTGATGCATCTGATGTAAGTGTTATGACAAATACAGAACTCGAAGTTACTTTTGATATCCCTGTGAATGCTTCATTAGGATTATGGGACCTTCTTGTTGATGCATTGATTCTGGAAGAATCATTTACTGTAACAGAGGCTTTTCCAATCCTTATTGACATGGATCCTGATTATGGAAGACAGCTGGATACGATCAGGGGAAGGATTACAGGAGAGTTCACCAACTTTACAGCTGGAGTGAGCTCAATGACGATTACAAATCATGATAACCCATCAGAAGTGATTGTTGGCACGGATATTACTATTATCAATGATCTCGTTTGCCAGGCTCAATTCCTCATTCCTGAAGATGCAACCACAGGATACTGGGATGCTCATGTAGATGGCTTGTCGTTGCAAAAGGCAATTTATATCGATTATACAGTTGGTATTTATGAACATGCTTTAACCAGCTTTAAAGTATATCCAAATCCATCCACAGGATTAGTTAATCTTGAAATTACTAAAGAATCAGAGATTTTTGTTTATTCATCCAATGGACATCTGGTATGCACTTCAATAGGAAACGGATTAACAAAGATCGATTTATCTACTTATGGGAAAGGATTGTATTTTGTTAAGCTTATCAATAGTGGTAATATATCTGTGGAAAAAGTGATTATCAGATAAAATGGTTTAATGCAGCCATTCATGAATTTCATCTGAAATTCTTTCTATATCTTTTTTGTTGATATCAATAGCTATTATTATTGTGGCTAGTAGGCAAAGTGCTATATACAGATAAAAAACTTCATCAAAATTTTCAATGTTATAATAGCCTGTTTTTCCATGGCTCTTATCAAGAATCCAGCCTGTTACCTGCTGCAATGAAGCGCTGCTGATCCAGATGAATGTCATATACGCTCCAATTGCAGTTCCTTTAATATTACCCGAAAAGACTGTGGTAATACGGTTCATCGTTAATGCACTCAATGAGAATGAAAAAGCACTTAATAATAAGAATACTATAAACAATCCTGCTACAGGCACATGATCACCTTTTATTATAAGATAAACAAAAATGATAGCAGAGAAAAATGAAGCAAGCGCAAGAGTAAGTTTACTTGATTTAATCACTTTTTTTGCGAAATAGGTAAGTGCCGGACTGCCTGCTATCATACCCATAGCCAGCATTGAAAGAATTAATCCTGTTAAATTTATACTAAGGCCAAGAGTTTGCTGCAGGTAAGGCCCTGCCCACAAGCCCCCAAATCCTGAAAAAATTCCGATGGTGATTGCACCCCAGAGAGTGGGTGGGTAGAACTGCTTGTTTTTAAGGACTGTTTTCACTTCTTTAAAAATATTATCCCTGGGTGAAATATCTGGTTTTAAGTCTTCTTTGATCTCTGTCTCTTCTTTAGGATGTTCTTCTATAAGCAAAATAACCACCAATAAACATACAATTGCTAGAATTGCAATAGCAATAAAACTCCCTCTCCAGCCAATCATGTTGTTAATTATAGCAAGAGGAGAAGATCCCAAAAGAATTCCTAATCCACCGGCAGAAATAATTATACTCATTTTTTGAGGAAAGTTCTGATCTTTAAACCAATTAGCCAGAATATCCAGTACAGGAACCAGAATGAATGCTAATCCTACACCTGTTAAGATCCTGGAGATTAAAAGAATATAAAAATTACTGAAAACCGCAAACATAAAGAAACTAATAGCACTGATTATCAATGAATAGATAATGCTTTTCTTCATTCCTATATTATAAACATAATGACCGGCCGGAATCTGTAATATTGCATAAGTGTAAAATAATGCTCCGTTTAATAAGCCCATTTTTGATGCATCTAAGTTTAGGTCAGACATAATACTTGTTGCAAGTATAGCAGGTGATTGCCTGAATAAACTTATTATCATGTAAATTAGTGATAGGGAAAGCAGTACTGTCCATCCGGTAATATAAGATCTTGTTCCTTTGTGAACTTTAAACATAAAGCAATGAATAATTAATAATTAACAATTAATAATTAATGATAATAATGGTATCACATTTAAAAAATAAGTAACCAAAAACTAAAAACCAAATGTTGACGGCTGACAGCTAATCCACCTCAAACCAATCCACTATTCTTCCTGTCTTATCCTCTGGTTCAGATTTATGTCTGAACTCGTTATTATGCCGGTTATAAGCATAATCATTCATCCACTCTTTATGATTTTCAGATATTTGCTTCAAAGCTTCAATAATCAGATCCAGTTCCTGGTCTGTCATAGTTGGATGCAGTGATAATCGTATCCAGCCTGGCTTTTCAGAAAGATCACCTGTGTTTATCAGGCTGGTGATCTTATGAGAGTCTTCGTAGCTTACATTTAATAAATAATGACCGTAGGTGCCGGCACAGGCACATCCTCCTCTAACCTGTATACCATACCTGTCATTTAAAAGTTTAACAACAAGGTTGAAATGGATGCTATCCATATAGAAGGAAATTATACCCAGCCTGTTTTCAACTTTGTCTGCAAGTATGTGTAGTCCGCCAATTTTTCTTAGCTCTGTGAATGCTCTTTTTGTAAGTTCCTTTTCTCTTTGCTTTATTTTTTCTATCCCAATCTTTTCTTTCAGCCTGATCGACATGGCTGTTCTCATTGCCTGCAGAAACCCAGGTGTGCCACCATCTTCACGAGCCTCAATATCATCAAGATACTTATATTCGCCCCACGCATTGGTCCATTCAACGGTACCACCACCCGGCTGGTCTGGCGAATGTCTGTTGTATAATCTCGAGTCAAATATCAATACTCCTGATGACCCTGGGCCGCCAAGGAATTTATGGGGTGAGAAGAAAATAGCATCCAGCTTCATTTGAGGGTCTTCAGGATGCATGTTTATATCAACATAAGGAGCAGAGGCTGCATAATCAATAAAACATAAACCACCGTATTCATGCATGATCTTGGCCATCTCATGAAATGGGGTTATTATTCCTGTAACATTAGAGCAAGATGTGAATGATCCAATTTTTACTTTTCTGTCCTTATAGGTTTCGAGTAATTTTCTCAACTCTTTCAGGTCAACCCGTAAGTCATTGCCCGGAGGAATCTGTACCACGTCAGCAATTGTTTCATACCATGATGTTTGATTTGAGTGATGCTCCATATGTGTAACGAAAACAATAGGTTTATCACTGTACTCGGGGCATTTTTTTTCCTGCGGACAATTTACCTTTAAACCCAGTATTCTTTGAAATTTTACTATGGCGGCTGTCATGCCAAATCCTGTGGTAATGATCACATCATTATTATCAGCATTTACATGGTTTTTTATAATTTTTTGTGCGTAGTGATAAGCGCGTGTCATTAAAGTACCACTCTCACTGGTTTCAGTATGAGTGTTTGCAACATAAGGGCCAATTTCATCCAGAAATGTTTCCTCAATGGGTTTGTATAGCCTTCCACTTGCAATCCAATCAGCATATAACATTCTCTTAACACCATATGGTGTTTCAAAATCGAGATCATCTCCGATAATTTTATTTTTGAATTGGGTGAAATATGTTTCTAGTTTTGACATAAAGTAAGAATAGGAAAGTAATAATTGATTGTGATTTTTGTAAAGCGGAATCATTGCGTTATCAGCGCAATAAATCTGCGTTTATTTGTGAGAACCACATTCTTGAGTGTAAATTTATGAAAAAATGCAATTAGTTTGACTTGGATATCCTTATAAGCGAGACTTCAATGTCTCCACCTTCAGGATAGATGCTCAGCCAGTTATTATCTTCAGTGAACCATTTGTAGAGTGCTCCAATTCTAACCAGGAATTCCTTCTCGTCTGTTGCTTCAGGTATACGTATTGCTATACCTCCATTTTTTGTATTATCCTGCCCGAAGTTCATATAGATCTTAAAATTGTGATCAACAGGATTTTTAGCCTTGATAAGAATATAATTTTCTTTTCTTACATTGACAGGCATTGGATTAAAGCCAAACCTTTTTTCGTTATTTGCTTTTATCAATAAGGAATTCTGGTTTACATCAACTATTGCATTATCATTAATGATCTTTTTCATAAGGGCGATCTGCTTTGCAGGATAATCCTCCTCTGGTAATATCCGCATTGCTTCTTCATAATTTTCTATAGCCTTATCATAAATATTATCATTAAAATATGCATCTGCTTCTCCAACAGCTTTACGGTAATCAACTTCTTTTGCTTCCCTTTCTGCAAGGTATAAGGATTCAGCTTCACTATGCTTACGTTTTGGATAGCTCTCAGCAGGTTTTATCTGCATTGCTGCTGTGTAGGCTTCCATGGCACTTTTGTATTTTCCTTCATTCAAGAAATTATCAGCACGGGTAATGGACACATTATAGGCCCTGTCTTTTTCTTGAGCTACGATCTTCTCATGCATGATGATTATCTCAGCAATCTTATCTTTTGGATATTGATCTTCTGGTTTTACTATGGATGCTTCTTCGTATTTCGTTTTTGCATCTTCCAGGAGGTTTGTATTAAAATATTCATCAGCTTTTGTTATCAGTTGATTATATTCTGCATCAACAGCCTTCTGCCTGGAAATTTCATCAAGGAGTCTTCTTATTTCCTCTATCTTTTGCTTCGGATAGGTTTCTTCAGGTTTAATCAATAAAGCCTCATTGTATTTTGTCCTGGCTTCTTCATATAATGCTTTACTAAACAGGTCATCTGCCTGGATAATCGATGCATTATATCTGTCATCAATATCCTTTACCCGGGCAACTTCTGCCAGCTTCATGTCAATATCCTGGATTCTTGATTCAGGGTGTTCTTCTTTTGGTTTAAAAGTAAGAGCTTCCAGGTATTTCGTTTTGGCATCACTCCAGCTCTGAGAACTAAACAATTGATCTGCTAACGCTATTGCAGATTCATAGCTTTCCTGTATTTGTTTTTCTGTTGCAATATCGTTTAGAATCCCTTCTATTTCAGTGATCCTTTCTATGGGATATTGCTCATCAGGCTTTAACAGGGAAGCATTTCTATATGAAAGCAGAGCCTGATTGTACTCTTTTTCATTAAATAGCTTATCTCCATTACTAATTTCCAGCTCATATTGTGAATCAAGCTCTTTTTGTCTTTGAATTTCTTCAATTATACTGGCAGTTTCTGTGATCTTGTATTTTGGATAATCAACATCAGGAAGAACACTTTCAGCTTCTTTATATTTCAAAAGTGCTTCATCGTATTTCTTTTCTTCAAATAGCCTGTCAGCCAATGTAATAGCAATATTATAATTCTCATTTTGCATCCTGATATTCTCAAGGATACTTTCTATTTCATTGATCTTCTGAGCAGGAAGGCTTTCCTCAGGTTTTAATTCCAATGCTTTACGGTATTCAGTTAATGCTCCTTCCAGATTATCCGAATCAAGATATTGCTGAGCTACAGTAAGTCTGTCGGTATATTGATCATCAAGCGCTGCAATACCTTTCATTATCAAGTCAATCTCACTTATCCTGCTTTTAGGTAATTCTTCATCAGGCTTAGAGCTAAGTGCTTGTAGATAGTATGTTTTGGCTTCAGTGTATTTTTCTTCTCCAAATAATTTATCGGCTTCAGAAATGGCATCCTGATATGCATTTTCTTTTGCCTGTTCATTAGCAATATTTTTCAGGATGCGGTTGATCTCATCTATTTTTTGTGTTGCATATTCATCATTCTTAATATCTAAAGCTGTACGATATTCTATCAATGCGGCTTCATATTTTTGATCATGCAGTAATTGATCGGCAATCTTTACAGCTATTCCGAATGATTCTTCTTTAGCTTTTATTTCTGCCAGCAATCCGTTGATAACTCCGAGCTGTTCTTTAGGATATTGCTCTTCCGGTATTATCTCCATTGCTGTGATATAGTCAATCTTGGCATCTTCATATTCTTTGTTTTCAAAATGATGATCAGCATTGGCAATTGCCTTTTCATATGCCTGTCGGGCCTGGTCTGCTTTATTCAGGATATCATTGATAACAGATATCTTGTCTTTTGGATATTGCTTATCAGGAAGCACTTCCAGCGCTTTTTTATACTGACCAAGTGCTTCTTCATAATCCCCAATATCAAAGAGTTTGTCAGCACCATCAATGTTTGAATTATAAATATCAAGCTTGTTCTTCAGATTTGCCATGATGACATCAATTTCATCGATCTTCACCTTTGGATATTGTTCCATTGGTTTTATGTCATGAGCTTTTTCGTATTCGGCTTTTGCACCATTGTAATCGTTCGAGTTATAAAACTCATCAGCTCTTGCAATGGCATTTACATAAGCTTCTTCCTTGGATTTTCTAAGGTCGAGTATATCATTTATCGAATTGATCTTATTACTGGCATAATCCCCGTCAGGTTTGAAGCGCAATGCGTTTTGATAAGTATCCATGGCCTTTTCATAATCTTCCTGGTCAAAAAGTTTATCGGCTTCTGAAATTAACTCATCGTATTTTTCCCAGTCTGAAATTGCTTTCTCATCCAGGATGGCATTTATATTATTGATGATATCCTTTGGATAAGGCTCATCAGGAAGTACTTTTAATGCAGCTTCATACTTTATTTTAGCTTCTGAATACATCTTGCCAATATAGAGTTCATCAGCCTGTATAACTAAAGCAGTATATCTTTCATATACTTTCAGGAAGGAATTAAGCTCAGAGAGTTTCATTGCTGGTTCAGTAGCATCCGGATTAAGCTCTGCAGCTTTTTCGTATGAAAGAACCGCATTCTGATAATCTTTCCTTTTTATAAAGTTCTCCGCATCCGCAATAGCATTCTCATAGACAGATTGCTGCTGAATAATCGAATTAAGGGTTTTATCAATAGAAGCGATCTGATCTTTGGGGTATTGCTCATAATCAATATATTCTAGTGCCTGTTTGTATTTTAATTTAGCATCTTCGTATTTTTCAGTTTTAAGGAGTGCATCAGCTTCAGAAATCATTTTGTTATATTGTTCACGATTTGCCTTTTCAGCTGCGATAAGATTATTGCATTCGGCAACTTTCTCATCAGGATATGTATCTTTAGAAAGTATTTGTTTTGCTTGCTGGTAGGCGATTATGGCTTTCTCATATGATTTTTGTCCGAATAATTCATCTGCGAGTTTAAGTTGACTTTTATATTTTCCTCTTTGTTCAACCTGTACTCTTAATAGTTGCAAGGATTCTTTCAGTCGGTCTTTAGTGTGTTGGTCTTCAGGATTTAACCTACTGGCAAGCTGATACGCCGCTTTAGCATTCATATAATCACCATTTTGAAAATATTCATCAGCTTTCTTTAGTGCATCCTGAAATTCATCAGTTGAAGCTTGTCCAAATGCAAAAATTCCTGTGAAAAGGAAGGCCAGCAAAAAGATTATCCTGAAAGTAAATTTTCTATCCATTTATATTTAGTGCTTAAAGCATTATCAATAATTTAAAGTAAACGTATGTGAAAATGTAATATTGCAAGACAGCGATAAGATCAATCACTTATGATTCCATCCTTGATTTCCAGCTTCCTGTCAGCCATATCAGCCAGTTCTTTATTATGAGTTACTATAATAAATGTTTGTTTATACATATCTCTTAACTGGAAAAACAATTCATGTAATTCAATAGATGATTTTGAATCAAGATTTCCTGAGGGTTCATCCGCAAGAATCACAGATGGTTTATTAATAAGTGCCCGGGCCACTGCAACCCTCTGTTGTTCACCTCCGGATAATTCAGAAGGTTTATGTGAGCAGCGATCAGAAAGTCCCATAATATCTAATAGTTTAACAGCTTCATTTTCTGCTTCCTTCTTTCCTTTTCCTGCAATAAAGGAAGGGATGCAAATATTCTCCAATGCTGTAAACTCTGGAAGCAGATGATGAAACTGGAAAACAAATCCAATTTCTTTATTCCTGAAAACTGATAAACGCTTATCTGATAATCCTGAAATATTTGTGTCGTTGATAAAAATACTTCCCTTCTCAGGAATATCTATTGTACCAATAATATGCAGCAATGTGGATTTACCTGCCCCGGAAGCTCCGACTATTGAAATGATCTCACCATGTTCTATAAAAAGGTCGATACCCTTTAAAACTTTTAGTGAACCGTATGATTTGTGAATGTTTTCGACTTTAATCATAAAGGAATCTAATTTCAGTGGCAAAGATATAAAAACAATACTAAATATTTTTGAGAAAGACTGATGCTGGTCACTGTTCACCGTTCACTGTATTAATTAATATTTAATTCATTATCTCAATGAAGTATTTTTTTAATTTCCCTGAATTAAATTATTTTTGCATTTTATTAAATAAATTAATAGCAATGAATTTACACGAATACCAGGGAAAGCACATCCTATCAAAGTTTGGCGTAGCTGTACCTATGGGCATAGTTGCTGAATCACCTCTCAAAGCAGTTGAAGCCGCAAAAGAAATACAGCAATTAACCGGTTATGACACCTGGGCTGTTAAAGCACAAATACATGCAGGAGGAAGAGGAAAAGGCGGGGGTGTTAAGATTGCCAAAACCATAAATGAGATTGATAAATATGCTGAAGAGATTCTTGGGATGACGCTGGTTACTCCTCAAACAGGACCTCAGGGGAGGTTGGTGAGAAAGGTGCTGATAGAACAAAATATTTTCTATCCGGGAGAAAGTGAACCACAGGAGTTTTATTTGAGTGTTTTACTTAATCGTGATAAAGGGATGAATATGATTATGTATTCACCACGAGGCGGAATGAATATTGAAGAGGTAGCTGAAGAAACTCCTGAACAGATATTTACAGAGGTTATTGATCCTAAAGTAGGCTTACGTCCATTTCAATCAAGGAAGATAGCTTTCAATCTTGGCTTGTCAGGAGCAGCATTTAAAAATATGATCAAATTCGTTGAGGCACTTTACAGAGCCTATGTTGAATCTGATGCTGAATTGTTTGAGATCAATCCGGTCTTTAAAACATCAGACAATAAGATCTTCGCTGCTGATGCAAAAGTAAGTATTGATAATAATGCATTGTTTCGTCATCCTGATATTGAGGATATGCGTGATATTAATGAGGAGGATCCTATAGAAGTGGAAGCTTCTCATCATGATCTCAGCTATGTAAAACTTGATGGTAATGTAGGATGTATGGTTAATGGAGCAGGTCTCGCCATGGCTACAATGGATATTATCAAGCTTTCATGCGGTAATCCAGCCAACTTCCTTGATGTTGGTGGAACGGCAGATGCAAAAAGGGTAGAACAGGCTTTTCGTATTATCATGAAAGATCCAAATGTAAAAGCAATACTTGTGAATATCTTTGGTGGTATTGTTCGTTGCGACAGGGTGGCTCAGGGTGTTGTGGATGCTTATAATAATATTGGAGATATACCTATCCCTATCGTGGTTCGCCTCCAGGGAACCAATGCAGAGGAAGGAAAAGATATCATTGATAAATCAGGATTGAAGGTAGTTTCTGCAATATTATTGGAAGATGCTGCAGGAAAGGTAACCCAGGTACTCGGAGGAAAAGGAGATTGTAAGGATGCGGATGTGCTGGGATAAATGTACTGAAAATAAATCTCAAAAATCAAATTATAAATTCCAGGCAAATTCCAAAAAACAAATTCAAAATCCAAAAAGTGCAAAATGTTAGCTTTTGCAGGTTTGTAATTTAATTATTGTGATTTGTTCTTTGCATGGAATTTATAATTTATAGTTTGAGATTTTGATTAGATACTAGTCGTCATTATCGTGGTCGTGGTTATCGTGGTTGTGGTCATGGTCATGGTCATGATCATGATCATGATCATCGTCATCATCATCACTAAGTTCCTTTTTAACTATTTTTCCTTCTTTGGTAATATAGACTTCATATTCAATATCTCCGTTTTCATCTTCCTTCTCAATTTCTACTTCATAACCTTCAAAGTCGGGTGTGACAATGTTTTCCGCACTTTCAAGTTCGAATCCTTCAAATTCAGCTTTCAAAACTGACAGAATAGTGTCTGGTAATTCTTTTGTGCAAATTTCATATTCTGTTTCAAGCCAGTTTGCATCTGAGTCATAAGCTACAACCATCTTCTTTCCATCCATATTAAATTGTGCTTCCCATGTTCCATCTTCTTCCTGTTCCCAGCAGGCTTGTATTTCTTTAGGAAATTTATTTTCGAAGGCTGTTTTTACTTTTGCAGGCGGGTCTGTTTTATGACATGCAGTTATTGCAACTGTTGAGATTGCAAGTAATAGAATAAATAGTTTTTTCATGACTTATGTTTTAGTTAACTTAAACAAAGTTACAAATGGATACTAAAGGTAATTAAAGTATTTAAAATTAGCTATTTGCAGCCAATCCTTAATTCCTAATTGTATTCTTCATTCTTCATCAAAACGGTATATCCTCCTCTTCCATCTCATTCATCTTGCTAGGAAATGTTTTAACAGCAGCAGCCGGATCATCAGCCAGGTTATCAAGTTCTCCTGCATCAAGGTCAACGAATTTTGCAAAATTCGCAATAAATTTCAATGGGATTTCTCCAAGTGATCCGTTTCTATGCTTGGCAATACTTATTTCTGCAAGTCCTTTAGTTGGATTACCCTCTTCATCTTCATCTAATTTATAATACTCCGGACGATAGATAAACATTACAATATCAGCATCCTGCTCTATCGCTCCTGAATCTCTAAGGTCGGAGAGTATAGGCTTCTTGGAACCACCACGTGTCTCAACAGCACGGCTAAGCTGTGAAAGAGCAATAATGGGTACATTTAATTCTTTTGCAAGTGCTTTTAATGACCTTGAAATATTACTGATCTCCTGCTCACGATTTCCTTTATGCTCTGATTGTCCTACCATCAGCTGAAGATAATCAATAAGTATTATCTGAATATCATGCTGAGATTTAAGTCTGCGACATTTTGCACGAAGTTCAAAAATCGTAAGGGCAGGGGTGTCGTCGATAAACAGCTTGGCATCAATAAGTTTTTTGATCTTTGCATTAAGCTGTTCCCATTCATAATTTTCGAGGTTTCCCTTTCTGAGCTTCTCTGATGCAAGCATGGTCTCTGATGAGATAAGCCTGGTTACCAGCTGAATTGATGACATCTCAAGAGAAAATACTGCTACCGGCTTGCTGAAGTCGATACATACATTTCGTGCAATAGTAAGCGCAAAGGCTGTTTTTCCCATACCAGGACGGGAGGCCAGAATAATAAGGTCGGATTTCTGAAATCCGGATGTTATCCTGTCTATCTCTGTGAATCCTGAAGGGATACCCCTAAGATGGCCTTCATCGCTACGTGCTGCCTCAATTTCCTGAATAGCCTCCCTTACCAGCGACTGCATGTCATCATAACTTCTACGAAGGTTACTTTCGCTAACAGAGAAAAGATTCTTCTCAGCTTTATCAAGTATGTCGAAAACATCTGTTGTATCTTCATAAGAATCTTTGATGATTTCAGAGGAGATCCTGATCAGCTCACGCTGTATATATTTCTGTATAAGTATTCTTACATGGTATTCCACATTGGCAGCTGATGCTACGCGGTTTGTTAGTTGAGTGACAGTGTAAGCACCACCGATGACCTCCAGTTCACCGCTGATTTTAAGTTCATTGGTTACTGTTAGAATGTCAACGGGTTCTGACTTGGCAAATAAGCGATGTATTGCAGAATAAATCTTCTGATGTGATTCTTTATAAAAGACTGACGGTTTAAGGATATCTATCACAGTTGTAAGCGCATCTTTTTCAAGCATTATTGCACCCAGGACAGCTTCTTCGAGGTCGACTGCCTGCGGTGGAACTTTCCCATGTTCAGCTCCTAATATGGCTCCTGGTGAACTTTTTATTCTTTTACGGACTTTGTCTTCTTGCCTGGTGAGTTTTTCTTCCATGATTCAAAGTTACGAAATGAAATTGCAGATGGGAATGGAATGAGGAAATTTAGTTTTCAACATTTGACGTGACACGTGACGGGTAACGGGTGACGGGAGTTATCGGGCTATGATAAACTTTTGTTTGGAGATGATCTTGTTGTTTGATTCGAGAAAGAGGAAGTAGATGCCATTCAGAAATTCCTGAAGTTGAATTCGGGTTTTCTCTTCAGTTACTGTATGAGTTTTATGAAGCCTACCCAATGAATCATATATCTTTAAAATATAATGATCTTTATTAAAGTTCTCAATGCTTATATTTAAGTGATCCTTTGCAGGGTTTGGAAAGATCATTATTTCTTTATTTTCATCTCTCTCTTCAGTATTGCTGAACATAGTTACACATCCCGGATCTATCCAGAGGGGGAAATCATTTATTTCGGGGTTTAAATTTTCGAGTGCTCCTGTTTCTTCAATATAAGTCATTATTGACGTATCGCTTAATTCATATGAACTTGTCCCCATCATTGTGGGTCCTATGCAATATTCACCAACACCTGTTGAATCTGTTTTGTAAACTCCAATGTGTGTTTGGTTGTAAATACTATTGTCAACACCGGGTATAGGCCCGTTTCCTATTACTAATCCGCCTTTGTCAATACAAGGAATGACATCTGTTTTCCATAATTCATAATAACTTACCCATTTGATCTCTCCGGCAATGTCAAATAAATAGGCAAATGGTGGAGTTACAACAATTAAATCCGAATATAGATCTTTCTTTATAATAAATCCCTCGTAAGGACGCGGATACCAACTATTATAGTAAGTAAAGAGATACTTTGACCAGATGATATTTCCAGAATTATCCAATTTTACAAGTAAGCAATCATCATCTGTGAGAAAAATGGTGAAAATACTGTTGTCAAGATATTCCAGGTTATATGCCCGGGTCCATGAATTGTTTTCAGAGAAATAACTTCTGGACCATATGGTATCGCCTTGAAGATCTATTTTCAGGAGAAAAGCATTCTCGTTCGTATTGCCACATATAATATAAGCAGAATCAGTAGTTTGTATTATATCGCTGGCATAATCGAGAAATCCGCAAATATAGTTCTTGGCCCACTCCAATGCCCCGGATTCATTTATCTTAATTATTGACGGACCTATGACGCTATGGTTACATGAAATTATAAATCCTCCATCATTTGTACTTGTCACCGAGGAAGGAACTTTCCCCTGGTCAAGTTTATATCCATATGCCCAAAGAGTATCTCCGCTATCATTAAATTTCACAGCCTGTATGTAATTTATGGATTTGTTATTATCGTAGAAATTTCCGACAACTATGTAGCATGAATCCCTGGTTGAAGTAATCATCCCTGTGTTATTGTCATAATTATTTTCTATAGCTCTTTTCCAAAGCATGTTTCCTATGGAATCAAGGCGCAATATCATCATTTCATCTTCATGATATCCTGCCAGTACATACCCTCCATCACATGAATTAGCGCCTGAATGAACTTCTGTGTAACCATTCATGTCAACATACACATTTGAGAAAACATTTTGTCCTATTGAAATACCTGGACTGAAAATTATAATAAATGAAATGATTTGAAATATTTTTTTCATAATTGGCAATTTGATTTGAATAATAAATATACAAATAAAAAATATTTCGTACCTACGGAACTAAATAACTACAATGCAAATATCTGACTACCGATATATTGTCCCTCACGGGACAAAGCTAGCACCATGCATAGGTCCTATGTTAAAGTTCAGATGTATACCGCTTGTATCTTGTATCTTGCAACCTGCCACTACCCAACCACCACCAGATTATCTTTCATCAAATCCGCCGTCAAACACGAATGTACAGGAATCACACCAATCAGATCTCCGATCTTAACATTATCGAATAATTCCCTGTTTGCAGAGATAATTCCATGTTCCTGGGATATACCAGAGACATAAGTATTAACATAAGGAGCTCCCCAGGAATCTTCTTTGAGGGGAACTATAAGCCCGTAAGTTTTGTTGCCTTCAGTATTAACCAAGTAATCCTTAGAGAGGTGAACAGCTCCTCCATACAAGACAATTTCCTGACGTTCTGTATTCTTGCTGATAACAGGACAAGCCACTGCAACGGCTATTTCATCAAAAGTACAGGAACCCAGTTCATATTGCATGAGGTCGTAAAAAACAAAGTTTCCGGGCCGGATCTCATCAATGCCTTCAAAATCTTCAGCTATACTGCATGATGGTGTGTCACCATAGGATATAATCGGATGATATTCTTTATAATTTTCTTTTAACCGAAGTAGTTTGTGCTTACTGTCACTGAAGATATTCAGGATTTCTTCTTTATTTTTCGCATCATAGGTATTTCCTGCATGGGTAAGAAAGCCTTTGAAGTTTATATTCTCAATACTTGAAGTGATACTTAAAATTTCATCAATAGTATCGTAATCATTATGCATGAGTCCTGTTCTGTGATATCCCGTATCGATTTTTATGAATAATCCGGCTCTTCTTTTTAAATGCAGTTTTAGATGCTTAATACATTCAATTGAATCAACAAGAAGATTGATATTTACATCCTGTGAAATAAGATTGATCACATGTGTTTCCCTTAAATTAAAAGGAATAGCAATAGTTATGTCTTTCCAGCCAGCATAAATGAATTGCAGGGCCATTTGTACTGAAGATACAGTTATAGCTTCAATACCTTCTTTTTTGAAAAACTCACCTATTATTCCTGATTGGTGGGTTTTAAAGTGTGGCCTGAATAGTAAATTATTTTTGACGGCTTTGTCTTTCATCCGCAAAATGTTATTCAAACACTTTTGCTTATCAATCAGTAAAGTGGGATGTTGAATGTTGTTCATAAACGCTTATGAAGTATTTTTCTGAGTTCTGATTCCGGGAGTTTTACAGGATTGTTTTTTTGCCCGGTTGCTGCAATTATCTTATCCAGATCTTTTTCATTAACTCCAAACCTGCCCAGGGAAGGAATTTCAAACCTTTTGATCATCATGTTTATCTTGTCTACCAGAAGCCTGCAATATTCTTCAGGGTCTTCATTGTCTTCATAAGTCAGAAACATTTTTCCTATCTGAGCATATTTGTTCAGAGCCTGGTTATTTCTATCGTGGGCCAGCATAAAGTCAACATTGGATCTGATAACTTCTCCCATCAACGTTCCACATACAATCCCATGAGGAATATCAAAATATCCTCCGATGGATGATGCAAAACCATGTACGGTGCCAAGGCCTGCATTTGCCAGCGTCATACCTGAAATCAAAGACGCATATGATAAGCCGGTTCTTGCATTAATATCTCCCGGATCAACATAAGAAACATAAAGATTTTGTACGACCTGGTATAATCCTGTTAGTGCCAGTCCGTCAGTTATAATTGAAGCATTATTTGACACATATGATTCTATTAACTGAGTGAAGGCATCCATTCCACATGCTGTAGTGATTCCGGGAGGGCAGGGGATACACAATTCAGGGTCGACAATTGCAATATCAGGAACGAAATTATCATGCCGTAATGATTTTTTAAAACCATCACATCCAATTTCTGTGATCACTGCATTCTTTGTTGTTTCACTCCCTGTTCCTGCGGTTGTGGGTATTGCAATAAAGGGTATCTTCTTTCCTGAAGGATCTTTATGTCCAACACCTTCAAGGTATTCAGTAATGGATCCATCTTCCATAAGCATAACTGAAATAGCTTTTCCAGCATCCAAGACACTTCCACCACCAATGGAAATAATACAGTTCAGGTCTACATTTTTATATTCAGAAACTATCTGATCAATAATTACCGGATTGGGTTCTATATAAATGCTTTCGTGAAAGAAAGAAATTTTTTCCTTTTTCAATGCTTTATGAAGCTTCTCCCAGCTTTTTGAAGAAATAAAAGATTTCTTGCCTGTAAGGATAAGGCATTTGTCATAT
>CAZDWF010000028.1:0-32704 GCA_964508895.1 uncultured Bacteroidales bacterium | reverse complement strand
ATAATACAAAACTTCACAAGAGCAATAAACATAGAAAACACAAACAAAAGCATACCTTTTATCACTAATAGCTGTATTGTTCTGGTCAACAATTGGCTCAGCATTTAAAATTACTCTGCGATATATAACTTTTATTGAGATACTTCTTTATGCCTCTTTCATTGCATGCCTTATACTCCTGGTAAATCTTATAATTCAGAAAAAGATAAACCTTCTGTTTATGACCAGTGCAAAGGATGTAATCAAATCAGCAGTATACGGATTTTTAAATCCCTTCCTCTATTATATGGTCCTTATCAAGGCATATGATCTATTGCTTGCACAGGAAGCAGTTGCTCTGAACTACACATGGCCTATAGCTCTCGTCTTATTATCCATCCCTGTGTTAAAGCAAAAGATCAAATATAAAAGCATAATAGCTTTATTTATAAGTTTCTTTGGGATCCTGGTTATTGTCTCTGGAGGAGATGCAAGTGAGCTGAAGTTTAACAATGCACTTGGGGTAAGTCTTGCACTTTTCAGCTCTGTAATCTGGGCTTCATTCTGGTTATTAAACCTAAAAGACAAAAGAGACGAGATCCCAAAACTCATTCTTAATTTTTTCTTTGGATTTATTTACACTCTAATTGTAGCAATAATTACAGGATCCTTGAGAATACTTCCAACAGAAGGTTATTTGGGAGTCACTTTCATTGGCTTCTTTGAATTAGGTTTAACCTTTGCTATATGGTTAAAAGCCCTTAAGCTATCCTCAACAACTGCCAGAGTCAGCAATCTAATCTATATCTCTCCATTCCTGTCGTTGATTTTCGTTGCAATTGCCGTAGGTGAGAAAATTAACACTGCCAGTTGGATTGGATTAGTTTTTATTGTTTCAGGAATTCTTTTGCAGCAATTCTTAAGCAAGAAGAAAGCCTAAAATTTATGATACACGAGCTAGGGGTATTTTATATCTTTGCAGTATGAAAAAGCAAAGGATCGCATTTCATACTTTAGGTTGCAAGCTTAACTTTGCGGAATCTTCAACATTAGCCAGACAATACAGGGAAGAAGGCTATGAAACTGTTGGTCACAAAGAAGAAGCTGACATCTACGTTATTCATACCTGCGCAGTAACAGCACAGGCTGAAAGCAAATGCAGAGCAGCTATTCGCCAGGCAAAGAAGAGAAATCCGGAAGGAAAAGTAGCTGTTATTGGTTGTTACTCCCAACTCAAGGAAGAAGAGATCAAGTTAATAAATGAGGCAGATATCATCCTGGGGAATAATGAAAAACATTTGCTTTTCGACTACCTTAATGATAAAGGACCCAAAGATTCTAAGCTTTCAGAAGTAAGTAATATTCAACGATCATATATTTGTTTGCCGGCTTATTCATCGGGCGACAGAACAAGATCCTTTCTTAAAATTCAGGATGGATGTGATTATTATTGCTCTTATTGCACTATACCTTACGCAAGAGGAAGAAGCAGAAGCTTAAAAATCGATGATATACTGATATCAGCGAGAGAAATTTCAGATTCAGGTATTAAGGAAATTATTCTTACAGGAGTGAATATTGGAGATTTTGGCAAGCCCAATGAAGAAAATCTTTACAAGCTGCTTAATAAATTGATCAAGCTTGAGGGAATTGAAAGAATAAGAATATCATCAATTGAACCTGATCTGTTAAATGAAGACATTATAAGCTTAGTTTCGGAATCAAAGAAATTAATGCCTCACTTTCATATTCCTCTGCAAGCAGGTTCAGACAGCATATTAAAGCTGATGAACAGGAAATATAAAAGGGAATTATTTGCTAAAAAGGTGCAGTTGATAAAAATGCAAATGCCATATGCATGTATCGCCGCAGATGTAATTATTGGTTTTCCCGGAGAAACAGAAGAGGACTTTTACGATACTTATTCATTTATAAATTCATTACAGCTTTCATATCTGCATGTATTTTCATATTCAGAGCGACAGGGAACAAAGGCTTCAAAGATTCCTGGGAATATTGATCCTGGTATAAAAAAAGAAAGAAGCAAAATACTTCATAGATTATCTGATGAAAAAAAACACGAGTTTTATAACATGAATTCAGGAAGATCCGTTGATGTGTTATTTGAATCAAGTAATCATTCTGGATATATACAGGGCTTTTCCGATAATTACATCAGGGTGAGAAAAATATTTAGAAACTCTCTTGTCAACAAGATTATAACAGTAAAATTAACAGAAACAGATAAAGACGGGATTTACAAAACAGATTAATTTATGTCTTTGGATTCAACAACTTATAACTTCATTAATAATGTGTTCATATCTTTGATAAACGAACACTTTGCTTAAGCAAACAAAATTCACTATTATTGTTAAAGGAATTACTAGTATGGCAAAGAATAACAAAGCAAGAAAAAAAATTGCAAGCAAGGAGAATCCACTTAGGAGTGTGGTAAAAGCAATCAGTTGGAGAATAATTGCTTCAGGCACAACATTTTTAATTGTATTTGTAATATTTCGCCGTTATTCAGAGCAGAGCTTTAACGAAGTACTACAAACTGCTTCCTCTATAACCATAATAGAAGTGATCTCTAAAATGTTGTTTTACTATTTACATGAAAGGCTCTGGACTAACATTAGCTGGGGGAAGATCTGGAGAAGGAATTATATACAACGTAGTGCATGGAAAAAGCTCTACAGAAAAAAACATAAAAACGAATAAGGATATACATGAAACCAAAAACATATTTATTGACCTTCCTACTGGCATTTATAGGATTTTCAGCAACTATAGCAGATACCATTCCTGGTAGATCATATAAGATTTACATGTTTGATATAAAAGAGAACATTGCACCACCGGTCTGGAGAACGACAAAAAATGCCATTGAAGAGGCTCATGAGCAAAATGCTGATATCATTTTAGTTCATATGAATACATACGGAGGCCTTGTTGATGCAGCCGATTCCATCAGAACCAAAATTCTCGGATCGGATATCCCTGTTTGGGTTTTTATAGATAATAATGCAGCCTCTGCAGGGGCTTTGATTGCTATAGCCTGTGATTCTATTTTCATGGATCCTGTTGCAAGTATCGGCGCTGCTACAGTGGTTGATCAGGAAGGAAAGCCGGTTCCTGACAAATATCAATCATATATGAGATCATGGATGCGTGCAACAGCTGAAGCAAATGGAAGGGATCCTGACATTGCTCAGGCAATGGTTGATCCTGATATATATATTCCGGGAGTTGTGGATAGCGGAAAAGTTCTCACCCTTACTACATCTGAGGCCATAGAATTCGGATTTTGTGATGGACGCGCAGAAAATATTAAAGAAATATTCCAACAAGCCGGTATTGAAGATTATCAAATCATCAAGCAAGAACTAACTGCTACTGATAGAATTATAGGTTTTCTTATTAACCCCTTTATTAGTGGTATTCTTATAATGATAATTATCGGAGGTATCTATTTTGAACTTCAATCTCCGGGTGTAGGATTTCCACTGCTTGCTTCAATAATAGCAGCTTTACTGTACTTTGCACCTTTGTATATCGAAGGGCTTGCAAACAACTGGGAAATAATCTTATTTATTGCAGGAGTTGCTCTTGTTGCAATTGAGATCTTTGCCATTCCCGGCTTTGGTGTGGCCGGTGTGAGTGGAATAGTTCTAATTGTAATCGGCCTCACTCTCAGTATGGTAGGTAATGTCGGTTTTGATTTCTCCAATGTTAACTTCATCCAGATCATTACAGCATTTTTTATAGTAATAATCTCCATATTCTTCTCCTTAATACTCTCATTTTATATAAGTAAAAAACTATTTACAACTAATATCTTTGGGCATCTCGCCCTTGACACAGTACAGGATAAAGATGATGGATATACTTCTGCGGATGAAGAATATGCCAAAATGCCGGGAACTACCGGTGTTGCTTTTACAGTGCTGAGACCTGCTGGAAAAGTAAAGATCGGCAAAGATATCTATGATGCAACAGCTATATCAGGATTTATTGATAAAGATGATAAAATTGAAGTGGTAAACTATCAAACAGGACAACTTATAGTAAGGAAATCCGACTCATAACATCAATAACATGTATTCGAAAATTGAATTATTACAGGAAGATATCACTAAACTAAAAGTGGATGCTATCGTAAACGCAGCAAATAAATCTCTCCTGGGTGGTGGCGGTGTCGATGGTGCTATTCACAGGGCAGCAGGTAAACAACTATTGAATGAATGCAGAAAGCTCAATGGTTGTGATACAGGAATGGCTAAGATCACAAATGCATACAAATTGCTTTCCAAATATATAATTCATACCGTTGGCCCTGTTTGGAGGGGTGGTAAATATAATGAAGAACATCTGCTGCAAAACTGTTATATTGAAAGTTTAAAAATTGCTGACGAAAACAATTGTAAAACCATTGCTTTCCCCAATATTTCTACTGGCATATATGGGTTTCCAAAAGATAAAGCCGCAGCAATTGCAACAAAGGCCATACAGGAATACCTTGCTGGCGAAACCCGTATTGAAAAAGTCCTTTTTATATGCTTTGATAATGAAAATTATCAATTATATAATAATTTGATGAAACTGGATTAATATTTTGTTTGCTTTTTAACTATAATATTTAAATTTACATCTTATCCTTTTTACATTATGTTAAAGAGCCCTGGATTATTATGTTTAATAATTTTACTGTTAACAAGTATCAGTTTTACTGTATCTGGACAATCCACCAAAAAGATCCTTGATGCCAAAAGAATTGAATCCAATATCAAGGTTGATGGAGAACTTGATGAAGATGCATGGAAAAACGCTGATATAGCCACGGGTTTTACTCAATACGAACCGTATAACGGAAGAAAAGCCAGTCAGAGATCAAAGATAAAAGTCCTTTATGACAACAGAGGAATTTATATTGGAGCAATGTTATACGACACTGCCCCTGACAGTATTCTAACGGAACTTGGGTTAAGAGATTCTCGACATCTTAATGCTGATGAATTCTCTGTTGACCTTATACCATATAATGACGGACAAAATGCATTTGAATTTAAATTATCTGCCTCCGGTGTTCAGTCCGACACGAAATATTCATCCGGCTTTCACGACCATAACTGGGATGCTGTTTGGAAAAGTGCTGTTAGTATAACTGATAGCGGCTGGATTGCAGAATTTGAAATTCCATATTCTGCACTTAGATTCCCGAAAGAAGAAGTTCAAACCTGGGGACTGAATTTCTGGCGTGGTATTAGAAGATACAGGGAATGGACAACATGGAATTATGTTGATAATAAAATGGATGCAGTGCTCCTGCAATCAGGAGAACTCACAGGATTAAAAGATCTCAAACCGCCACTGAGATTATCATTTGTTCCTTACCTGGCTGGATATGCAGAACGCAAACCTGATACAAAGAGCTGGTCTTACTCTTATAACTACGGTATGGATGTTAAAATCGGGTTAAGTGAAAGCTTTACCCTGGATGCCACTTTGATACCTGATTTCGGACAGGTTCAATCCGATGACAAAATTATTAATCTCACTCCTTTTGAAACTTATTACAAGGAGAAAAGGCCATTTTTCACTGAGGGAACTGAATTATTTGAGAAGGGACATATTTTTTACACCAGAAGAATTGGCGGTGAACCCGAAGCTTATGAAGATATCATTGATATTGTAGAGGATACCACAAATTATATTGATGAAATTGTTGAAAATCCCAAAGAGATTCAATTGATCAATGCCACAAAAATATCAGGAAGGACCAGAGATGGCTTAGGTATTGGAGTATTTAACGCGATTACCTCCAACACATTTGCAACAGTCCGTGATACACTTGGCAACGAACATAAAATCAAATCAGGCCAAAGCACAAATTACAATATGCTTGTTATAGATCAATCTTTAAAGAATAACTCTTATGTAAGCTTTTACAATACCAATGTTTATCGTGGAAGAAACGATTCCTCTGCAAATGTTTTTGGAACGGAAGTAAGGTTGGCAGACAAAAAGGATATGTATGCAACATTTGCCAGGATTAACATCAGCCAGAAAGGATATACAGATTATGCTCCCAAAATAGGACATAAATACTTTGTTGAATTCGCAAAAATAAGTGGAAACTTCCGATTTGAAATTTATGAAAATGTTGAAAGTGATAAATATGACATAAATGACATGGGGTTTAATAGCAGGAATAATCATTTTGGCAATGGATTTAACCTGGAATATAATATATATGATCCATTCTGGAAGCTTATGAACTGGGAAAATGAACTCAGTGCACACCTCGAATATCTTTATGCTCCAAGGCTTTTTAGTTCATTTGAATTAGAATTTGATTCCAGAATTACGAGCAAAAAATTTCTTACAATGGGACTAAATATTGAATACCAACCCATTGAATCACACGATCATTTTGAATCCCGTAATCCTGGAAGAGTTCTGATACTTCCATCAAATTACGAAATGCATGGATTCTTCTCTCCCGATTACAGAAAAAGCTTTGTTGTTGACATTAAAGGAGGATTCTGGAAATCCAGCAGATATGACCAGATTAATTATACATTTACTATTGGACCAAGATTAAGGGTAAATGACAGGTTGTTCTTTAAGTATAGGATGAATTATCTCATCCAGCAAAATGATATTGGATTTGTTGATAATATTTTTGACACCATAAGTAACAAAGATGTGATTATAATGGGCACCAGAAATATTAAAAGAATTACCAACACTCTGGATGCCAGTTATATATTCTCACCGAAGGCTAGTCTGACCTTCAGATTACGTCATTACTGGGTAACACTGGAGTATAACCAATTCTATGATTTAGGGGAGGATGGATATATACAACAGAATAATTATCAGGATGATCATGACTTCTCATTCAATGCCTTCAATATCGACATGGTATTTACATGGGAATTTGCACCGGGCAGTGAATTCCTGATTATTTATAAAAACAATATCGATCAGTCTTCCTCTGATATACCGGATGATTTTTTCAGAGACCTTGAACATACTTTTAGCTCGCCAATGACAAACTCCTTTTCAATTAAGCTGTTATACTATCTTGATTATCATTATTTGAAGAAGAAAAGCAGGAAGCGGAATTAATTATACTCAAGGGGCAATATAGTTATCCATCGACAAACATACTTCTGTGGCAAATTCAATTCCAAGATTTATAGCATCATCCCAGTCAATTTTATTCTCTGATTCAATAATACATTTTATTAATCCTGCATTAAAACTATCCCCTGCCCCTATAGTACTTAAGGGGTTAATTTGTTTTGCTTTATAATACTTACAACCTTTGTTGGAATAATGATATACACCATTTTTATTCATCGTATAAATAAGATGCTGCACATCATTTTCCGCACATATTTCCCAGGCCTGATCAGCATTCTCTATCCCGAAAATATTTATAAAATCCTGATCTGATGCCCTTACAATATTTGAATTCAGTAAATTTTCTACAGCCCTTTTTTTCAATCCGGGAATATCCTTTTTATGAGGATTTCTGATATTTGGATCGTAAATAACAGTGCATTGATTTTTACCCGCTGTAAGAACTATTTGAAGTATTCTTTCACTGACCTCATCCTGCAAAGAATAAAATGAGCCAAACAAGAGAATATCGTCGGGTTGAAAAACAGGCAAGGAAATCCGGAGGCGATGATGAGGGTATTGCTTATAAAATGAATAAGAAGCATCTCTATTTTTATTCAGAAATGCGAGAGCAAGAGCTGTTTTACCATCAGAGTATCTGCTAATATATTTCACATCTACATTATTCTGTATCAGGAAATCATGAATAAGGTTTCCTGCAATATCATCTGAATATTCACTGATATGGCTAACAGCAATTCCTGATCGGCCAAGTGAAACAGCTGTATTTAGCATAGAACCTCCAGCCTTTGCAGTATGAGGTTCATCATTCTCGAAAATAATGTCTATCAATGATTCACCAAGTGTGTAAACTATGGACATATTTTTCTTTATTGCTAAAATAAATAAAAAAAAGCCGATGAAATAATATTCACCGGCTTCAATTCTTAATTGTTGATTTCTTAATTGATCGCTACGACCTTAATATCAAAAATCAAATCTTTTCCTGCAAGCTCATGATTGGCATCGATAACTATATAGTCATCACCAACTTCAGTAACTTTAATAGGTATTTGATGTCCGGATTCTGTTGTTGACATAAGTTTCATTCCAACAGTCGGATTCAGATCAGGTGGTAATTTATCCTTACCAATCTTTTGCATAAGTTCGCCATTAACAGCGCCATAGGCTTCAGCAAATGGGATTTCAATTGTTTTTTCTTCATTAAGTTCCATTTCAAGAACTCCTGCTTCAAAACCTTTGATCATATTGCCATCGCCAACCTTAAATTCAAGTGGATCACGGCCTTCAGAAGAATCAAAAACCTGTCCATCTTTGAGTTTTCCAGTATAATGTACTTTAACAGTATCCTGGTCTTTTACCTTATTCATAAATAATTATCTGTTTTGTGGGCGGGCTTCATTGACTCGCAATGATCTACCCTCAACATCTTTGCCGTTTAATTCATTGATTGCTTTTGTTGCTTCTTCATCATTTTCCATGATGATAAATCCAAAACCTTTGGCACGTCCTGTGTCACGGTCTTTAATAATTTTCACTGATTCTACCTCACCAAACTCTGCAAATACTTGCTCAAGCTGGTCTTCTGTGAGGTCATAATTTAAGTTTCCTACGTAAATGTTCATAAAAAAAAAGTTAAGTTTTAATATAATAACACCATCCTGTGATGGCTAAAATTCAATCATATGAAAAAACGGGGATTAGTTTAAAGATGTAATTAATCAACGATTTAATTCAAAGACTGATAAAAATTGCCACAAATATAAACAAATATAATCCATAAATCACATTTATTTTTCTTATCAAATATATATTAAAGGGGTTTTCTGAAATAATCAGCTTATTCTTCAAGCCAGTTCCCTTTTCTTTCAGGATTTTAATTCTTATCCTTCCCCGGCTCTCCCTCAGGCTCCTTCTCTTCTCCCATCTTCATAAACTTCGTCATAGGATTCACATTTGTATTCCATATCTCTACCTTTATCTTAAATTCCTTACCCTGCTTCTCCCAAATAACCAGCGACTTACTAATATCCGTAACGTCTTGCGGGACTCCAGGAACTGTCATTGTCATCTGATATTCACCAATTTCATAGAAATAATTGCCGGCTTTCTCAATAGATTGAGTTTTGAAAATAATCTCTTTAAACTTCAATCCACTTTTAAAACTCTCATCCCAATTCTTTTTTATAGCTGCTTTACCACTCATCTTTACATTATAGTTAGGAAGTATAACAGCATCAGTGGTGTAATATCTCATAATTTGATTAACATTTCCACTGATAATAAACTTAGCCATCTCAGCGTTTATACTTTCAATTTTTGTTTTAATCCTTTCCATTGAAGCTTCTTTATCCTTAACTGCTCCATCTCTTTTTCCTCCACGTTTATTATTTGGATCTCTTTCAACCTGTGCTGAAACAGTTATTGTTGCAAGGATAATTCCAAACAATAATATTGTCCTGATAATACTTTTAAATTTCATTTCTTTTGTTTTTAATTGATAATTCAAATTTGATAATGATATAAAAATATGAATTTTCACAGTATATTGATCAAGAATATTCTATAAAATACTTAAATAATTCATAAATTCGAATTTCTTAACAGCTTATAGTTAAGCAGGAGATTAAAAGACAGGGATATTTATTACACTGATTGCTTATAATGGAATTAATAATTAATAATTGTGGGTAAGTTTTCAATAAAAGAAAGGATCAAAAGCTTTGGATATGCCTTCCAGGGATTGTTTTATGCAATCCGGACTCAGCATAATCTTTGGATACAAGTTTTTGCAAGCATAGTAGTTATTGCTTTGGGATTGATCTATAATATATCTCTTGCAGAGTGGCTATTTATCATTTTTGCAATTGGATTTGTGATCGTAGCGGAATTGTTCAATACAGCCATTGAAACCCTTGCTGATATTGTATCTCCTGAAATAAATAAAAAAGCGAAAATCACTAAGGATGTAGCCGCTGCCGCAGTCCTTATTTCTTCGATAACCGCATTGCTTATCGGATTATTGATTTTTATTCCCAGAATTTGCTTTTAAGCAAAAACCCTTTGTTCATAATTGAACAAAACTGTTCTCAATCGTACATTCACAGAGCTTTTATTACAAATCATAATTTCCACGCACATCCTGATTCACTGAAACTTACATACTACGGCTTAATTTTGGCTGTTATAATAAGGTTGCTGTTCTTGAATATCATCATACTAAATTGCTCAACTAACTAATAAGCCAGAAATCCAGATTTCATCCCACCCGTTTAACTACCATAAATCAGGTACTATAGTTCTATTTAATGATTAACCAAAATCGAACAGCCATGACAAAGAAACTTGGTATTATAATTTGTTTTTGTGCGTTTCTCTTTCTTAATCCCATCATTTCACAAGACTTATTAAAAGGAAAGGTGATTGATGCACAAACTGGAAATCCCATCCCCTATGCTTCTGTTCAAATCAAAAATTCAGATTATGGAACAATCACTTCATCTGCAGGGCTTTTCAAGATTAGTAGAATAGCTGAAGAAAACTATTTACATATATCCTGCACAGGATATGAGAGTACTGAGCTTGAAATCAGAGATTCTGTTAGCTCTTTAGTAAAACTTAAACCTGCCGAACACACCTCAAAATCAATTGATAACTATAATCCATATAGCTTGCTAAATGTAGCTATAAATAAAGCAAGAAAGCAAAAAAATGATCTCAAGGCCCGGACATATATTTCACTTGAGACCTACTCCGGTTCTACGATACCTGTTGAAATACTTGAGGCATTTTATCAAAGTAAATATTCCATTAGTAAAGGAATAGAAAGCCTTAGTATAAAAAACGGGAGGTTGGGGATGATCTCCCAGAATGGGATGCTACTCAACAGCCTGGAGGCTACTAAAAAACTTTGCAAAATTGATCTCTTTCATTACTCGAACAAAGAGAATTTCCCTATATCACCACTGAGTATAAACAATAAATATTTGAAACAATTTTTCAATATAGAAATTAAAGAAATTTACCAGAATGGGAATAATTTAATCGCTATACTGGAGTTCAATCCCAAACAAACTTCTGATGAATATTTCAGTGGAACAATATTCCTGGATATTAATAATCAAGAGATAAACAAAGTAATATTAAAAACCATTGATGTAAACCAACATCCATTCTCGCCATTTAATAAACAAGAAGAAATCAGTGATATCAATTTCATTATTACTTTCAATTTCAGAAAGACAAATGAAGGATTTCTTGCATATGACTATATCAATCTGAATTATAGCTATAAGAAAAATGATAATACTACGATAAAAACAAATGCCACACTGGTTTTCATGGATCACACTAATGAATATATTCCCATAATCTGTGACATCAATTCTTTTACAACAGATTATGAAATGATTATGGCATTACCATATAATAATGAATTCTGGGAAAGCAACGATCCTATTATAATTAGCAACTACCTAAAAACACATGATGACCATTTTATAAAGAATGGAATAATTGTTAATTATAGTACTGATGAAAGCAATAGATATGATATAAACAATCCTTTAGTGATATGGAAGAAGGATTCTCCATTAATCCTGGAAGATATAAACACAGAACAAAACATACAATTTCAACAGGATATTTATATTAATGATATGACCGATAATTCGGATAATGATTATTTTCTGGATATAAAAATTGTACTTGATTGCAATTGGATTGATGACACATTAAAAGGTTGTTGCCAGACGGTTTTTAACAAATCAACATCTTTTTACAAACCGGAACAAACATCTCATGCTATTAATTTTATAAACCTTCAGTTTGACATGGCTGAAACCGTTAGAAGACAATTGAAACAAACTCTAATAAAAAGACATAAACAAATTGATAACCTTAATGAGCTTCAGAACATATATAATAATTATATCTCACGCTTGAAGAAAACCCAGTTAAGATTGGCTAAAGAAGTTCAATTAGGAAATAACGAAAGTAAAATGAAAGAATGGCGTGAAAGAATTGACAATGAATTACAGAAAGTAAAATATTAAATCACATACTCTATATATGTCCACCATACAAAGGTTAATATTGTAAAATTATCAGCAATCTGGCCTTTATATGGTTTTTAAGGGATTCTGAAATACAAGAATCCCTTTTTTTTATCAAATCTATAGACAAATTTAGATATACCAATACAATTGACTACTTTTGTAAAAACACCAGGTCTCAATGATTTTAATAAGTGATAGCGGTTCCACAGGAACAGATTGGGTTTCCATAGAAAAGGATAAGCAAGTTAAAGATTACAAAACTTCAGGATTTAATCCTTATTACTCACCCAGAGAAGCCATAATTGATATTCTTGAAAAGGAACTTGTCCCTTTCCTGGATAATTATTCTGTAAGGTATATCTTTTATTATGGCTCAGGATGTTCAACAAAAAGTAAATGCTTTATTATTGAAGATGCTCTGGAGAAAGTTTTTCCTAACGCAACTATTGATGTTCAACACGATCTGCTAGGTGCAGTGCGAGGATTATTTAACCGGGAAAGTGGTATTGCATGTATTTTGGGCACAGGCTCAAACTCTTGTCTGTATGATGGAAAGGAAATAATTGAAAACGTTTCATCTCTGGGATATTTATTTGGTGATGAAGGCAGCGGAGCTCATATCGGAAAATTATTCCTTACAGCCTATTTAAAGAAAGAACTCCCTGTAAATATTGCAAAAGATTTCCGTGAAAGATACAAACTGAGTCTTGAAAATATCCTTGATTCAGTTTATAATAAGCCAAGACCAAATACTTACCTTGCTTCATTTATGGAATTTATTGGTGCATACAAAAACGACAATTTCATCCACCATATTATTTACAGTTCATTTGATGCCCTTTTCCAAGAATATATTATCAAATATACTGATTATAAGAAATTCAATATAAGCTGTGTTGGATCCATTGCCTATTTCTTTAAGGATATTTTAGAAACCGTAGCCTCGGAATATAATTGTAAAATTGGCACTGTAGAAAAAGATCCTATTGAAGGATTAATAAAGTATCATGAACCTGATGTGGAGAGGTATACTGCTATGAGTTCATAGATTATAGATTATAGATTATAGTTCGTAGTTCGTAGTTCGTAGTTCGTAGTTCGTAGTATTGTAGATTTTTCTATTTGTGATTTATAACATTGATTGTCTCTATTATTTAATTACTCTCACTTAATATTGGATTTTCTTCTTAAACAGAAGCTAAGAGAACTTCAAATCATCAATCTGGAATGGGAAATATGGAATCGGAAATTTCTACGAACTAAGAACTACGAACTCTATAATCTCATCAAGCTCATTCGGTCTAAACCACTTAATATCTCTATCTTTATTAAACCATGTCATTTGCCGTTTCGCATACCGTCGTGTATTGGTTTTTATTTTTCCAACTGCCCATTCAAGCGACTCTTTTCCATCGAGATACTGAAAAAGTTCTTTATACCCAACAGTATTTAATGAATTAAGATCTTTGAATTTATAGACCTTCTTTACTTCATCCAGTAAACCAGCTTCCATCATAATGTCAACTCTGGTATTAATCCTGTTGAAAAGGATCTCTCTATCTGTGTTCAAGCCTGCTTTCAGGATATTAAAATCCCTTTTTTGTGTTTCTGATTTTCTCAATTTTGAAAATGGCATTCCCATGATCCTGCAAACTTCAATTGCACGCATTAACCGGCTGGGGTTGTTTTGATCTACTGTTTCAAAATAATCCGGATCGAGTCTCTTCACCTCTTGTTGTAAATACTCAATTCCTTCCTTATCAAATTTTTCTTTCAGCTCATTACGTATTTTTTCATCAGCATCAGGAAGCTCATCAATTCCTTTACAAACAGCATCTATATATAAACCAGAGCCACCAACCATAACAACAATGTTATATCTTTTAAAGAGATTTTCAAGTAATTTAAGAACTTCTTTTTCATACTCATAAACACTGTAATATTCATCAAGTTCAAGTGAATCAATAAAATGATGCCTGATTCCCTGCATTTCATCAGCAGTAGGCTTAGCTGTACCAATTTGAATATCCTTATAAAACTGACGTGAATCAGCTGAAATGATCTCAGTTTGAAAATACTTCGCAAGCTCAATGGCAACATCCGTCTTTCCAATAGCAGTTGGGCCTATTATTATTACAAGAATTTTATTCAATGAAAAATCTTCCATCCGAATTCTTAATTCTTAATCCTTAATCCTTAATTCATAGGCTTTAGCCCTAATTCCCTCCCCTTTTCAAGCATAAATTTAAATGCTTCATCGAAATCATTTTTAATATCACCTTCCAGGATGGCTTCCCGGATTGAATTTTTTATCATGCCCACTTCCCTGCATGGTTCAATATCAAAAGTTTCCATAATTAACTCTCCGGAAATTGGTGGTTGCCAATTTCTGATCCTGTCTTTCTCTTCTATCTCATTAAGTTTTTGTCTGACCACCTGAAAATTCTTAAGAAACCTGTTCACTTTCTTAAGGTTTTTTGAAGTAATATCTGCTTCGCATAATAGCATCAGGTCATCAATTTCATTACCTGCTTCAAACAATAACCTCCTGATAGCAGAGTCTGTAACTATGTATTCGGATAAGACAATAGGCCTTAAGTGTAATAAAACCAGCTTTTGCACATAACGCATTCTTTCATTCATCGGAAGTTTGAGTTGCCTGAATATTTTAGGTACCATCCTGGAACCAACATAATCATGTGAGTGGAAGGTCCAGCCAATTCCTTCTTCAAATTTTCTTGTAACAGGTTTTCCTATATCATGCATCAATGCAGCCCATCTTAACCATAGATTATCCGATACTTCAGCTACATTATCAATTACTTGCAAAGTATGATGAAAATTATCCTTATGAGCTATGCCACCAACAATCTCTGCGCCTTTCAGAGCAACAAACTGAGGAAATATGATTTCCAGCAAACCGCAATCATCAAGCAAGCCTAAGCCTATGCTTGGTTTATCTGCAAGCATAATCTTATTGAATTCATCAATAATTCTTTCCTTAGAAACAATCTTTATTCGTTCCTTATTTCTCTCAATAGATCTATAAGAGTTTTCTTCTATATTGAAATCAAGTTGTGTAGCAAAGCGAATAGCTCTCATCATACGAAGAGGATCATCTGAATATGTTATATCAGGATCAAGAGGAGTTCTTATGATTTTATTCTCTATATCAGAAATGCCATTAAAAGGATCAAGTAACTCGCCGTAGTTTTCTTTATCAAGATTTAATGCAAGAGCATTTATGGTAAAATCCCTTCTATTCTGATCATCTTCAAGAGTGCCGTCTTCAACTAATGGTTTACGTGAATCTCTTTGATATGATTCCTTTCTTGCTCCTACAAATTCAACTATAAAATCGTGATCATCATCCCGGTATCTCAACATTGCGGTCCCGAAATTTTTAAAATAATTCACCTTTGTATTTTTCCCTATAGCTTCCGAAACATTTCTGGCAAGATCTATTCCACTTCCAACTGTTACAATATCAATGTCATTGGTTGGTCTTTTCATAATATTATCTCTTACATAACCACCTATAACATAGGCTTCAAGCTTCATTTCTTCAGCAACATCAGCAATAGTTTTAAAAATTCTGCTCTGTATTTTATCTGCCAGTTTCATATGCTTTGCAAAAGTAAGAAATTACATTGATTCTAAATTTAATAAAAAAGCTTGTATTTCATTGCCATTATAAAGAGGTATTGTATATTTGCTTGCTCACATATTCAATAATTATTCATTGTAACTGTAACAAAATCAAAAACATATGTCAAAAAGAACAATTGTAGCAATGCCAGGTGACGGCATAGGAAAAAATGTACTTGAAGAAACTATACGTGTACTTGATGCAGCAGGTTTCGATGCTGAATACATAAATGGTGATATTGGCTGGGAATTCTGGTGTACAGAAGGAAATCCATTGCCACAGAGAACCATCGATCTAATCGAAAAGCATAAAGTTGCCCTATTTGGAGCAATAACATCAAAGCCAAAAGATGCAGCCTTCGAAGAACTGGCTCCTGAGTTAAAGGAAAAAGGTCTTGTTTATTCCAGCCCCATTGTAGGGTTAAGGCAACATTTCGGCCTTGACATCTGCCTTCGTCCATGCAAAAGCTATAAAGGTAATCCATTAAATTTCATAAGAAGAGGCCAGGGAGATACGATAGAGGAACCTATGGTTGATGTTGCTATTTTCCGCCAGAATACCGAAGGACTCTATGGGGGAGTTGAGTGGTCAGATCCACCAAAAGATGTTTATGATGCACTAATGACTCATCCGAAATTTGTAAAGAATTTTGGCGATGTTCCCAAAGATGAGATCTCTGTATCAACAAGGATATTCACAAAAAAATACACTGAACGTATTCTCAGAGCTGCATTTGAACATGCTAAAAAATACGGATACAAATCCGTTACTGTATGTGAAAAACCAAATGTTATCAGGGAAACATCAGGAATGATGTACAAAATGGCTCAGCAAATTCAAAGAAATGATTATCCTGATATCGAATTATGGAATACTAATATTGATGCACAGATGATGTGGCTCACAAAAAATCCTGAAACTTACGGAGTAATCGTTGCAGGAAATATGTTTGGTGATATTGTTTCAGATGGTTTTGCAGGACTTATCGGCGGACTTGGTTTTGCTTGCTCAGCTCAGTTCAATCCTGAATCTGGAATAGGCGTATTCGAACCAACTCATGGCTCTGCTCCTAAATATGCAGACTATCCTGTATCTATCGTTAACCCTATTGCAATGATAGAATCAGCATGTATGATGCTTGACTTTATTAACGAACAGGAGATCGCAAAGAAAATCAGAAAATCTGTTGCCGAAGTGATTGAAGAAGGTAAAGTTCGTACTTACGATATGGCAAAAATGTCAGGAAGAGCTGATGTTATTGAAAAAGGTGCTGCTTCTACCACTGAAATGGCTGATGCCGTTATTGCTAAACTCTAAATCATCAATATCATGAATAAAGAAGTATTAAAATTATGGCCTGAGCTTGAATGGATCGAAGATGAAGACCTTCGTGAAAAGACAGCCAAAACATGGGAAACAGCACTTGAAAGAAGTGTTATGACCCCTGAAGACCTGAATAAAATTCCTTTCACTCTTCTTTGCGGACCAGATCTTAAAGTATCCTTTATGGATCATAAAAGAGCTGTTGTACACATTGCAAGAGACAGTGGAAATAAAATGAATGAATTCTTCAAGGATGAACTGCCTGTTGATATGGATATCCTTATCTCCGGAGCAATCCTTGCCGATGTGGGCAAACTCCTTGAATATGTTAAAGATGATCTGGGTAACTCCATGCAGGGAACCTATGGCAAATATTTACGCCATCCTTTCTCAGGAGTAGCTCTTGCTGAAGAATGCGGAATACCTATGGAAGTATGCCATATTATCGCAACTCATGCCGGTGAAGGAAATATGGTTAAGAGATCAACAGAAGCATATGTGGTTCATCATGCTGATTTTATGACATTTTTACCTTTTAAAGACAGATTAAAAGTATAGTTTGTGACTATATAAAACGTCAATAACTTCGTTAAGCTCATATTTAAAACCAGTCATTTACCAAAGTAAACTCCTGATTTTAAATACTTCGCAAGCCTCGTTCTTAACGTTTTCTATTAGCCACTATTAGAATTCAAAGTTTTCTAAAAGACACAATTATGACAATTATAGAAAAAATCATTGCGAATCATTCGAAATACGATACTGTAAAACCGGGTGATATCGTTGATATATTTATTGATGCCAGGGTAGCTCGTGATTTTGGTGGAGCTAATGTTGTTAAAAATATCCAGGATAATATTTTGAAAGTAGATGATGCTTCAAGGACATACTTTACTTTCGATTGCAATCCGGGAGGTTCTGATCAAAAATATGCTGCCAACCAGCAATATTGCAGGTTGTTTGCAAGAGATAATGATATTCATGTTTTTGATGTAGACGCAGGAATAGGAACTCATATTGCTATTGACAAAGGACTTGTCCTTCCAGGAGGAACATTCGTATCAACTGATTCTCATGCTAACATTATGGGTTCTATCGGGGCTTTTGGACAGGGAATGGGTGACAAAGACATTGCTGCTGCCTGGGCAAACGGCTCTGTATGGTTTAAAGTCCCTAAATCTGTGAAGATCATCCTGAATGGGAAAAGACCTGAAAAGCTAAGTGCCAAAGACATTGTACTCAATTTACTGAACCACTTTGGAGCAAATACCTTGCTTGGTTACGCAATTGAAATTTACGGAGATGATGTTGAGAATTTCACTTTAGACGAAAGAATCACTATTTCATCTATGGCAACCGAGCTGGGAGCTATTATTCTCTTCTTCCCTCCTTCTGAGGCGATTGTCAACTACCTGGAAGAAAAAACAGGAAAAGAGATCAAGCCTGTATATGCAGGAGAAGATGCCGTTTATGAGAAAGTGATTGAACTGAATCTTAATGATTTTAACCATATGGTAGCAATGCCAGGTCATCCTCATGACGATGCAGTGATTGAGAAAGTTAAAACAACTAAGATCGATTCTGCATTTATTGGCTCTTGTACCAATGGAAGAATTGAAGACCTCAGAATTACTGCAGAAATACTTAAAGGCAATAAAGTAGCTCCAGGTGTTGTTTTGAAGATCGTTCCAAGTACCGATGAAATATGGCAAACAGCACTTAACGAAGGACTCATCAAGATATTTAAGGATGCCGGAGCACTTGTATCCAATGCAGGATGCGCAGGATGTGCCGCAGGACAGGTTGGTCAGAACGGCCCGGATGAGGTAACCATTAGTACAGGAAACAGAAACTTTGCAGGAAAACAAGGGAAAGGAGAAGTTTATCTTGCATCACCAGAAGTGGTAGCTGCATCGGCAGTAGCGGGATACATAACTGATTCCAAAGACATTCCTGAGGAACCGGCAGTTTTCACAGCCAGAACTGTCACTTCAGATAAAACTAAGGTTGAGGAAAAATCTGTTTCTGAAAAAGTTATTGAAGTGGAAGGTAATATTTGGATCATTGAAAAAGACGATATCGATACTGACATGATCTTTCATAACAGATATTTGACCATTACTGATATCAATGAGATGGGACAATATGCTTTTGACAACCTGGAAGGCTACGAGGATTTTGCGAAGAAAGTTAAACCAAACGATATTATCATCACCGGTAAAAATTTTGGTGCTGGAAGCTCACGCCAGCAGGCAGTGGATTGTTTTAAAGCTCTCGGAGTAAGTTGTATACTCGCAGAATCATACGGCGCGATCTATGAGCGTAATGCCATCAATGCCGCAATGCCGATCCTTACTTACAATCCTGAACAACTTTCTGAAATTGAACTGAAGGATGGTGACAAGATCAGGGTTAATTTTGAAACTGGTGATATTGTGAACCTCAATAACAACAAAGTATCAAAAATTAATAAATTTTTTGATGTACAGCTTGAGATCTATCAGAAAAACGGACTGCTTTAATTTTGCAAAGCAAAATTAAAGATTGACGATCCCATATTCCCTATTCCTTATTAGCGACTTGGTACTAATAATATGCTATTAATATAAATGCCAACTCCAACGAACCCAAAATCGTTAATATGGAATATGGAATCAATACCCCGTATCAATCTCAATCCACCCCGGATACGCTACCGCTTTTCCAGAGATATAAATCGTTGGTTTTGCTTTGAGCGTTACTTTCGAGGCCTTATCGCTTTGTCCGGATAGGTTCATTGCAAAATTTATAAGAGCGTTGGCAGATCTGCCGGATAGAACTTCAAGAAGGTTTAGGCTTATTATTACAGGAACAGTTTTTGTACTAAATGGATTTATCTCAACCCTTTTCTTCAGATCTCCCTGAGTAATTTCCTCATCATCAATCAACAATATCCATTCTAGCTCATTCAAAGCAGCTTTAGCCTCATTAGGGTTATTAATTTCAAGCTTAAGGTTGAATTTCAGGGGGAGATCACCGGAAGCCATGGCTGTGGTTATTTTTGCAAAATCCATAAAATTGAAATCATTCATACTTTGTTGTTGATCCATATTTATTCCAGCAAGTCTTACATCTTCAACTGAAAATATCATGAATTCACATCTTGACAATGCTTTGATCTCCTTTGACTGTCTGACAATTCCACAGGAAGCAAAGATGGATATAAGAAGCAGTAATGAAATTATTTTTTTCATGAATTCATTTATTTTATCTAATTTAATAACAATTAACGAACAATTTTTGATAAAGGATTGATATTTTTGCAGATATTGTTGCTATGATTTTAATAGAACGACCTCAAACTGATCCGTATTACAACATTGCTGCTGAAGAATTTATTTTTAAGAAATTTTCAGAAGATATTTTGATGGTATGGTATAATGAACCCTGTATTGTTTTAGGAAAACATCAGAACGCATTCTCAGAGATTGATCATCAATACGTTCAGGATAACAACATCCCTGTTATCAGAAGGACCACCGGAGGTGGAACTGTTTATCACGATACAGGAAACCTGAATTACTCATTGATATTTAACACTAAATCCAATGCCCAGGTCGATTACGCAGAAAACACAAAGGCTGCCATTGCTGCATTAAAGGAACTTGGTTTGAATGCTGAACTAAAAGATAAAAGCAATATCACTGTAGATGGCATCAAAGTATCAGGCAATTCTGAACACATCTTTAAGAATAAAGTCCTTCATCATGGCACACTTTTATTCTCGGCCGACCTTGATATCCTGGAAAAGATAAAAGGCAAGAAAATTAATGTTTACCAGGATAAAGCTGTCAGATCCATCAGGAAAGAAGTTATTAATATATCTGAGCTTCTCAAGGAAGAAATTGGATTTTCGGGATTCAAACAATATATAACTTCCTTTCTATATGATTATTATAATTGTAAAAAAAGTATTCGCCTGGAAGGAAGGGAACAGTTGAAGGTTATCCAATTAGCAGAAAAGAAATATCTTACCTGGGAATGGAATTATGGGTATTCTCCTGAATTCATATTGAATAAACATATACAATATCAAAACGAATTACATCCTGTCGAACTTAAAGTTAAATCAGGCATCATAAAATCAATAGATTATGCCGGACATGATCCCTTAATGGCTGATATCCTGAGACGATTTCATAACATGCCACTCAGGAAGGAGAAGCTTGAGGAAAAATTAAATAATGTTAACTTTGCCGGACAGCATCCTGAATCTCTGATAAAATTGATCATTCAGGAGTTATTTTAAGCATTGATTTTTACAACAATATGTTAAAAAAAGATCAACTGGAGCAACTTATCCTCCTGGAAAATATTCTTGAAGGTGAACTTTATTATGACAAAAGTTACAGACTTATGTATGCCACAGATGCTTCTGCATACAGAGAAGAACCTCTTGCTGTTGCCAGGCCAGCATCCAATGACGATATTCATAAGATAATAAATTTTGCAAATAAGGAATCCATACCAATAATCCCAAGGGCAGCTGGCACCTCGCTTGCGGGCCAGGTTGTTGGTAATGGGCTTGTAGTTGACATTTCAAAGCATCTTACCCGGATCCTTGAAATCAATGAAAAAGAAAGCTGGGTACGCGTTGAACCAGGTGTTGTACTTGATGAGTTAAATATGGTACTTGAGCCTAAAGGTTTATTCTTTGGCCCTGAAACTTCTACATCAAATCGTTGCATGATGGCTGGTATGCTGGGTAATAATTCATGCGGTTCACATTCACTTATTTATGGTAGTACACGTGATCATACAATTTCCGTTAAAGCAATATTGAGTGATAATTCAGAAGTTGAATTTACATCACTTAATGAAGATGAATTTGAACAAAAGTGCAGGTTAAACTCACTGGAAGGTGATATTTATCGCAACATAAACAGGATATTATCGGACCCTGAAAACCAAAAAGAAATACTTAAGGAATATCCTGATCCTACCATTAAAAGAAGAAACACAGGCTATGCTATTGACCTTTTAATGGAATCCAGCCCATTTGGAAATTCAAATAAAGATTTCAATTTTTCCAAGCTCATTGCAGGATCTGAAGGTACTCTTGCTTTTGTAACAGAAATAAAACTAAATCTTGTCCCTACTCCTCCTCCGGAAAAAGCCTTAATGTGTGTTCATTTTAAAACACTGCAAGAGGCTTTCTATGGTAATCTAATAGCACTCAGCCATAATCCAGGTGCAGTGGAATTAATGGATAAGACCATTCTCGACCTTACAGAATCTAATATCGAACAAAGGAAAAACCGCTTCTTTCTTTCCGATGATCCTGCAGCTATTTTGATTATTGAATTTGCAAGAGATACTAAAGAAGAAATACTTCAAATCGTTGAAAAACTTCAAAGTGATCTTGAAGCAAAAGAATTAGGGTATCATTTCCCTCTGCTCTGGGGCAATGATATACCAAAGGTATGGGCTCTCAGAAAAGCGGGCTTAGGCGTATTATCAACCATGCCGGGAGATGCCAAACCTGTTGCTGTAATTGAAGACACTGCTGTAAATCCTGAAATCCTGCCTGAATATATGGCCGGATTCCAGCAGCTTTTACTTAAACATGATCTTAAATGTGTATATCATGCACATATAGGTACAGGAGAACTGCATCTTCGTCCCATTTTAAACCTTAAAGACCCTGCAGATGTTGATCTATTTCATGCAATAGCTCAGGATACTGCAAAGCTTGTTAAAAAATATAAAGGCTCTTTAAGCGGTGAACATGGTGATGGAAGATTACGAGGACAATTCATCCCTTTAATGGTTGGTGAGAAAAATTATAAGATCCTCCAGGAAATAAAGCAAAGCTGGGATCCTAATAATATTTTCAACCCAGGAAAGATAATTGGCACTCCTGATATGAGAACAAATCTCAGGTATATACCTGGAAAGGAAAGCAGGGAGATTGAAACCATTTTTAGTTTCTATAATGATCAAGGAATACTCAGAGCTACAGAAAAATGTAATGGATCAGGAGACTGCAGGAAATCAGCATTAATAGGTGGGATCATGTGCCCCAGTTATATGGTCAGTAAAGATGAAAATGCTACAACACGTGCAAGAGCAAATATATTAAGGGAATTCCTTACTAATTCAGAGAAGAAGAATCCTTTCAACCATAAGGAAATATATAATGTAATGGATCTCTGTTTATCCTGTAAAGGTTGCAAATCTGAATGCCCGTCGAATGTCGATATATCGAAGTATAAAACTGAATTTCTACAGCATTACTACGATTGCAATGGCATACCATTAAGGACAAGGCTTATTGCTTACATTACAAGTCTTAATAAACTTGGCTCCCATTTTCCTGGAATATATAATTTCTTCCTGAAAAATACATTTTTCTCAGCAATACTGAAAGGCATGCTGGGTTTTGCAAAAGAAAGAAGTATTCCCCTGATTTATAAAACAACTCTCAGAAAATGGGCAAAGAAGAACCCGGGCGAGCTTACAGGAAGGAATGGCTTAAAGGGGGAAGTGGTTCTGTTTGTTGATGAGTTTACTGATTATAACGATACAGAGATCGGAATTAAAGCAATTAAACTTTTAAGTAAACTTGGGTATACAGTATCATTATCCAATAATGTAGAAAGCGGGCGCACATTTTTATCAAAAGGACTTCTTAGAACAGCACAAGAGAAGGCAATAAAAAATGTAAGACTTCTTAATGGAATTATTCGCGAAGAAAAACCATTAATTGGCATTGAACCCTCAGGAATATTATCATTCCGTGATGAATATCCTGAACTGGTAGGGGAAGAATTAAAAGAAGCTTCAGAACAACTGGCTAAAAGCAGCTTTATGTTTGATGAATTCCTAATAAATGAATTTGAAAAAGGAAATATCGACAAGCGGGTTTTTACTTCAGAAACAGTAAATATCAAGCTTCACGGACACTGTCATCAAAAAGCAATGGGTTCAATAGAACCTACAAAAGAGATGCTTGAAATTCCTGAGAATTATAAAGTGGAAGAGATCAAATCAGGATGTTGTGGAATGGCAGGATCATTTGGCTATGAAAAGGAGCATTATGATTTCTCCATGAAAGTAGGTGATCTGGTTTTATTCCCCGAAATAAGGAATGCTGATCAGGGGGTTCTTATTTCTGCACCAGGAACCAGTTGCAGGCATCAGATAAAAGACGGAACCGGAGTCACGGCTTATCATCCGATTGAGATTCTTTTTGATGCGTTGATTGAAAATCGTGACATATAACGGGAAAGGGTATAGAGATAAGGTCACTGGTCACTGGTCACTGGTCACTGGTCACTGGTCGCCGGTTATCGGTCACTGTTATCCCACCTCCACTTGCAGGCAGTCCTTGGCGAGAATAGTTTCAGGAAACACTTTCTTAGCTTCTTCAAGCAAAACACTTTGAGATTTATATCTTGCAGAAAAATGTCCGATAAGTAATTTTTTTGCATTCGCCTTTTTGGCAATTATTGCTGCCTGTTCAGCAGTAGAGTGATATTTTTCTTCAGCATCCTTCTTTTTATCATTTGCAAATGATGCTTCATGATACAAAAGGTCAACTCCGTTAATTAAAGGAATAATATCTTCGCAATATGTAGTATCAGAGCAATATGCAAATGAGCGGGAAGGCATAAGTTGTTTTGTAATTTCTTCATACTTGTGCAACTTACCATCCTCATCAACAAAATCATTCCCGTCTTTAATTAACTTAATTTGCCTTACTGATGGTTTATGCCTTTCAATGAAACCTTTATCAATATTAGGTTTACCTACTTTTTCCCTGAAAAGGAATCCATTAACAGGGAAATTATGCAATAAAGGAAATGCTTCAATGACAAGCTTATTATCTTCATAAATAATATCATGCTTATAGGGATCGATCTCATGGAAAATCAATGGATATCTCAGAGTAGTATTTGAAGATTCCAGTTGAATGTCAATTATCGCTTTTAATGCTTTATGTCCAAAAATATGAAGCTCATCTTTTCTGCCTAATAAATGAAGAGAAGTGATCAGTCCTATCAAGCCGAAATAATGATCACCATGAAGGTGAGAAATAAAGATATGGTTGATCTTTTGTATCCTGACTTTGATCTTGCGTAACTGAACCTGGGTACCTTCAGCACAATCAACTAGAAAATACCTTTCATGGATATTCAGCAATTGAGCACTTGGATTTCTATTTATTAAAGGAATCGCTGCGCTAGAGCCTAACACTGTAACATTAAAGGTTCTCATTCATTCATTGAATTATTATCAAAATTACATTAAATAAAAAAGGCTGCCCGAAAGCAGCCTTAAAATAAATTATTTTTTGTTCTCTTTGGATTTCTTTTCCTCCTGCGCAATTTCTTTTTTCAGATTTGCCAGGGCTTCAAGATCGCCCAGAGTTGTTTTCTCAAGTTTATCCTGGATATTCCTTACTGCTTTCTTGGTGGCACGTTGTGCTCCTTTTGCTTTGGCAGTTTCTTTCTTCTTTTCAGCATTATCTTTATCCTGATAGATCTTTGAATGAGAAAGTATGATCTTTTTATTTTCCTTGTTGAATTCTATCACCCTGAAATCCATTGCCTCATCAACCTTTGCTGCAGAGCCATCTTCTTTTGCAAGATGCCTGCCAGGAGCAAAACCCTCAACACCATAAGGAAGACTTACAATGGCTCCCTTATCAGTCATATTTACAATGGTTCCATTATGATCTGATCCTAATGTAAATATAGACTCAAATACATCCCATGGATTTTCTTCGAGTTGTTTATGACCAAGACTTAATCTTCTGTTTTCAACATCCACTTCAAGAACAACAACTTCTATCTGCTCTCCTATCTTGGTAAATTCAGCAGGATGTTTAATTTTCTTTGACCATGAAAGGTCAGATATATGGATAAGTCCGTCAACACCTTCCTCCAGTTCAACAAAAATTCCAAAATTGGTGAAGTTTCTGACAACAGCTTTATGCTTGGAGTTCTTTGGATATTTCTCCATAATATTTTCCCATGGATCAGGGATCAGCTGTTTCATACCAAGTGACATTTTTCTTTCCTCACGATCGAGTGTAAGAATCACGCCTTCAACCTCATCGCCCACTTTCAGGAAGTCCTGAGCAGTTCTAAGATGCTGTGACCACGACATTTCAGATACGTGGATAAGTCCTTCAACTCCAGGAGCAATTTCAATAAATGCACCATAATCAGCAATAACAACCACTTTACCTTTAACCTTATCACCAACCTTTAGATTTTCATCAAGTGAATCCCATGGATGAGGAGTTAATTGTTTCAGGCCGAGAGCAATTCTCTTCTTATCATCATCAAAGTCAAGGATAACAACCTTGATCTTTTCATCGAGTTTAACAATCTCTTCAGGATGGTTAATCCTGCCCCACGAAAGGTCAGTAATGTGAATAAGTCCGTCAACACCACCAAGATCGATAAATACTCCGTAGGATGTAATATTCTTAACAGTTCCTTCAAGTACCTGTCCTTTCTCAAGCTTAGAAATGATATCAGCTTTCTGCTGTTCAAGTTCTGCTTCAATAAGTGCTTTATGAGAAACAACAACATTTTTAAATTCGTGATTGATTTTCACAACCTTGAATTCCATTGTTTTATCAACAAAAACATCATAATCGCGAATAGGTTTAACATCAATCTGTGATCCCGGAAGGAATGCCTCAATACCAAATACATCAACGATAAGACCACCTTTTGTGCGACATTTAACATAGCCCTGAATAATTTCATCATTATCAAATGAGCTATTAATTCTTTCCCATGATTTGAGTATGCGGGCTTTTTTGTGTGACAGAACAAGCTGCCCTGTTGTATCCTCTTGGTTTTCAACATAAACCTCAATCTCATCGCCTATTTTAATATCTGGGTTATAACGAAGTTCATTTAAAGGAATTACTCCGTCAGATTTGAACCCAATATTTACTACTACCTCGCGATTGTTTTTTTGCAACAACAGTTCCGTCGATTACTTCATGCTCAACTATTGAGTTAAGTGTATCATCATAAAGTTTTTCAAGTTTCTCTCTCTCTTTTGAAGTATAAAAATCTTGCTTATTGCCAATATTGTCCCAATCAAATTCCTCAGCTTGGGCTTCTACTATAATTTCTTCTTCAGCTAAAATATCTTCCTTTTTTTCCTTTTTTTCCTTTTTTTTCTCTTCTTTCTTGTCTTCCTTTTTAGCCCTAGGTTCTTCCTTTACTTCTTCTTTCTCAGCTTTCTTATCTTCAGCCTTTGGTTCTTCTTTTTTCTCTTCAGCTACAGCTTTCTCTTCTTTCACCTCTTCTTTCTTCTCCTCAGCTTTCACTTCTTCTTTCTTCTCCTCAGCTTTCACTTCTTCTTTCTTCTCTTTAACATCAGAAGCTTTTTCTTCTTCCTTCTTTGCAGTTACTTTTTCCGTTTTCTTTACATCTTCAGTCTTTTCAGCTTCGATGTTATTGCTTTCTTTTTTTTCTACCATCAAATGGTTAATTTTGTGGGCTGAATAATTATTTAATAATTCTATTTTTCAGCTCCGGGTTAATACTCCGTTAATTTCTGCATTTGTAATAAAAATCCATATATATAATTACATATCATGGATTTACAAATGGCGTGCAAAATTACAAAAGTATATTGTAAATAACAAAGGAAAGAGGGGATTAATTACAGTTGCCAGTTGCCAGTTGCCAGTTGCCAGTTGCCAGTTGCCAGTTGCCAGTTGCCAGTCGCCAGTCGCCAGTTGCCAGTCGCCAGTCGCCAGTTGCCAGTCGCCAGTCGCCAGTCGCCGGTCGCCGGTCGCCGGAGCTCGGACTAGGAAGAATGACAAAATATCAAATATCTAAAGTATAAGTTCTAAAGTCTAATTACTATCTTTGCAGCCGAAAATTATAAAAAAATAAGCAGGATGGCTTTAAAATGCGGGATCATAGGTATCACCAACATCGGAAAGACAACCATTTTCAACTGTATGTCGAGTGCTAAAGCGCAATTAAGTAATTTCGCTTTCAGCGCAACAAAATCAAATATTGGTGTGGTCAATGTGCCTGATCCCAGGTTAGATATTATTGATAATTTTATTCATGCAGATAAAGTTGTTCCTGCTACTGTTGAGATCATTGATATTCCCGGACTTGCAAAAGGGGCCAGCAAAGGAGAAGGAGTTGGAAACAAATTCCTTTCAGACATCCAGCAAACAGATGCTTTAATACATGTTGTTAGATGTTTTGATGATGATGACCTGACACACATTGAAGGTTCTGTAAATCCTGTAAGAGATAAAGAAATTGTTGATCTGGAATTGCAGGTTAAAGACCTTGAAATGGTAGATCGAAAAATTGAAAGAACAGAAAAGCTTGCAAAATCAGGAGATAAGAATGCAAAGAAAGAGCTTGAAATCCTCAATATTTACAAAGGCCATCTTGAAAATTTTAATTCAGCGAGAACGGTTCCTTTAAATGACGATCAAAAGAAATTCGTTAAGGATCTCTTTCTGATCTCTGATAAGCCGGTGATCTATGTTTGTAATGTTGATGATGACTCTGCTATCAAAGGAAATGAGTATGTGAATACTTTCAAAGAATCTATTGAAGATGATGCAGAAACACTGATTATTGCGGGAGAGCTGGAAGCAGAAATATCTGAGCTTGATGATGAAGACAGCAGGATGTTCCTGGAAGATGCAGGATTATCGGAACCGGGAGTAAATAAACTTATTCGTTCCGCATACAGCAAACTTAATCTTCAATCTTTCTTTACTGCCGGGCCTAAAGAGGTTAGGGCATGGACCATAAAAAAGGGCATACATGCACAACAGGCTGCCGGAGTTATACACAGTGACCTGGAAAGAGGATTCATCCGTGCAGAAGTTATGAAATATGATAATTTTATCAGCCTTGGATCAGAACAAGCATGTAAGGAGGCGGGGAAGTTTGGTATTGAGGGGAAGAACTATGAGGTGCAGGATGGGGATATTTTACACATTAGGTTTAATGTGTAAATACCAAAACTCAAATCATAAATTCCAAGCAAATTTCAATAATCAAATACAAAATTTCTAGAAGTGCAAAATGCTAATTTCCTCAAGTTTGTAATTTAGAATTTGTGATTTGCCTGGAATTTGTAATTTAAGATTTAATTTCCAAGTTTATATGCCGCACCAACTGCAAACACAAATGAGAAGTTTTTAACCTTATTATTATTTGATGCATCAGGAATATTCATAAACCCATGATTAAGTCTGAGGTCTGCTAAAACAGATAACCCTTCCATCAAACTACTTAAGTCGTATAAAGCTCCTCCACCCCATGCAAGTCCGATATCAAATGTTTTAAAGTTGTCTTTATATTTATTAGTTACTGTTGTTGTAACAGCTTGTCCAAATTGATTAAAAGTTGTCACAGTATAGGAAGTTTCAGTATCACCATCAAATGTTGCTCTCATTAAGAAGCCAAAATATGGTCCTATATTTCCATAAACATTAACAGGACCTACTTCGAAAGTAGCTTTTGCCAAAATTGGAATACTGAGATAAGACAACCCACTTTTTATATTAGATGTTGAAATAGCAACTCCTAAATTATTGTAATTAGTCATTTTGACTTTTGTTCCTTTGGATTCATAATTTAGTTCTACCTGGGCCGAGATCATGTCAGTAATACTATATTCGCCAAATGCACCAAACATAAAACCTGTTTTCATCTTATTAGAACTTGCGGCATCCGAACCAGCTAATTTTGCTAAACTGGGGCCGAATTTCACTCCCACAGCAATTCCCTGGGCTGAAACAAGATATCCCAGACTCAGGAAAATCATTACAATTGCTAATCTTTTCATAAACTTTTGTTTTTAATGGTTAATTAATTGTAAATATAAATAATAAAAAGCTTTTAATACTATTTGTTTCTGAACACTATATTTCCATCTTTTACATCAACAACAATAGTATCATCTTTGTTTACACTTCCTGCAATAATCATCTTAGACAGTTCATTCAGCACATTTCGTTGCAGCACTCTTTTAATCGGTCTAGCTCCAAATTGAGGATCAAATCCCATTTTCGAGACCTGATCAATGGCCTTATCAGTAACTTCGATATTCACACCATTCTTCTCCAGCATTTTTTTAACATTGTTAAACTGAAGTATAACTATCTCTTTAATTTCTTCCCGTGATAATGGTTTAAACATTATGATCTCATCAACCCTGTTTAAAAACTCAGGGCGAATCGTTTTCTTTAGCAATTCGAAAACCTGTTCCCTGGCCTGGTTAATCAAATCCTCTTTATTATCTTCTGTCAATTTACTGAGTTTATCCTGGATTATATGAGATCCAATATTGGAAGTCATAATGATGATGGTATTTTTAAAATCAACCACTCTGCCTTTATTATCAGTTAACCTGCCATCATCCAGTACCTGAAGAAGTATATTAAATACATCAGGATGAGCTTTCTCGATTTCATCCAGCAATACAACAGAATAAGGCTTTCTCCGTATCGCTTCGGTAAGCTGTCCGCTTTCATCATAGCCCACATATCCGGGAGGCGCACCAATCAGACGTGAAACGCTGTGCCTCTCCTGGTATTCTGACATGTCGATCCTGACCATATTATTCTCATCATCAAAAAGAAATTCAGCAAGTGCTTTCGCAAGTTCAGTTTTTCCAACACCTGTTGTCCCCAGGAAAATGAAAGACCCTATTGGTCTTTTCTCATCCTGCAAACCTGCACGGCTCCTTCTGATTGCATCTGATACTGCAACGATAGCTTCATCCTGTCCTATCACTCTCATATGCAATTCTGTTTCAAGGCTCAGAAGTTTTTCCTTTTCGCCTTGCAGCATCTTACTAACAGGTATTCCTGTCCAACGAGAAACGATCTCAGCAATCTCCTCAGAAGTAACCTCTTCATTGATCATGGGTTCATCCCCCTGCAACTCCTGCATTTTTATTTTAAGAGCTTCCAGGTCTCCTTCAGTCTCCTGCACTTTTCCATATCTTATCTCTGCTACTCTTCCAAAGTCACCTTCTCTTTCTGCTTTCTCTGCTTCAAGTTTATAATTTTCTATGTCTTCTTTACGTGATTGTATCTTCTCAACAACATCTTTTTCAGCCTGCCATTTTGCTTTCAGTTTATTCATTTCATCATTCAGGTTGGCAAGTTCTTCGCTAATAAGTTTAAGTTTTTCCTTATCTTTTTCTTTTTTGATAGCCTCTCTTTCAATCTCAAGTTGTCTCACTCTTCTTTCAATCTTCTCAAGAGGTTCAGGAAGAGAGTTTATCTCCAATCTCAATTTAGATGCTGCTTCATCGATTAGGTCGATTGCTTTATCAGGAAGAAAGCGATCACTGATATAGCGCTGCGATAATTCTACAGCAGCAATAATAGCCTCATCTTTTATACGCACATGATGGTGAGTTTCATATCTTTCCTTAAGTCCTCTTAAAATAGAAATAGCATCAAGGGTATCCGGTTCATTGACCATCACAATCTGAAATCGCCTTTCAAGTGCTTTATCTTTCTCGAAATATTTCTGGTATTCCTTTAAAGTAGTGGCACCAATGGCTCTGAGTTCTCCTCTTGCAAGTGCTGGCTTAAGGATATTTGCTGCGTCCATAGCTCCTTCACTCGCTCCTGCACCCACTAATGTATGGATCTCATCAATAAAGAGTATAATCTCACCATCAGATTCCACAACTTCCTTAACAACACTTTTCAGCCTCTCCTCAAACTCTCCTTTGTATTTTGCACCAGCAATAAGTGCGCCCATATCAAGTGAATACAATTGTTTTGATTTGAGATTCTCAGGAACATCTCCGTTAATAATGCGATGGGCAAGCCCTTCGGCGATTGCTGTTTTACCTGTTCCCGGTTCACCAATTAAAATAGGATTATTCTTGGTTCTTCTTGACAATATCTGTAGCACCCTTCTAATCTCCTCATCTCTTCCAATTACAGGATCAAGCTTACCAATACTGGCAAGTTCATTAAGATTTCTTGCATAACGATTAAGCGAATTATAAGTTTCTTCAGCACTCTGTGAATTCACAGTAGAGCCTTTTCTGAGTTGTTTGATAGCTTCTTTCATATCCTTATCACTAACACCATTATCTTTTAACAGTTTCGCTGCGGTGTCATTTCCTGCAAGAATACCGAGCAGGATATGCTCAATAGAAACAAACTGATCATTGAATTCTTTCAGGAATGTTTGTGCCTTTTGTAAGGCTTTATTAGCATCCGCAGATAAATACTGTTCACCTCCACTCACTTTTGGTAATGATTCAATTATCTTATCAATTGCCTGGTTTAAAACAAGCATATTTACCCCAAGCTTTTTCAGTAAAAATGGTATTACATTTTCATCAACAGTAAGTATACCTTTCAGGATATGAATAGATTCAATTGCCTGTGCCTGGTTGGCTGAAGCAATTTCCTGAGCTTTTTGTACAGCTTCCTGTGATTTTATCGTGAAATTATTAAAATTCATTATTTATTTCTCCTTTTTTTAATCCGTAAAGCCTTGTCAAATAT
>CAZDWF010000027.1:0-33059 GCA_964508895.1 uncultured Bacteroidales bacterium | reverse complement strand
CCATCGCCAAAACTCCAGTTCCAGCTTAAAATGCCTGAACCATTGGTAGTGTCTGAGAGATCAGTAAAATAAGTGTATCCGTTAATGCAGGAAGTAGAGTCTGAGAAGTCTACCAATGGCAGTGCATTTATTGTTATCGTTATGGTGGTATCATCTGAACATCCGTTGTTATTGGTGGTGGTCAGCGATACGTTGTATGTTCCGTATGATGCAAAAGTGTGGGATGGGTTTTGAGTGGATGAAGTATGTCCGTCGTCAAAATCCCAGTACCATGAGATGAGTGAGTCTGCATTGTGTGTTGAAAGGTCTGTGAACTGTGTGGGATTGGATTCACAGCTTCCTGAATAACTGAATCCTGGGTCAGGAAGTTGGTAAACGTGTATGATTTGAATGGCAGTATCCGAACATCCGGCAGTATTTCCTACAATCAAAGAAACAGTGAAATTTCCGGAATTTGAATATGTATGAGTTGGATCCTGTAGTGATGCAGTATAACCATCTCCGAAATCCCAGTTCCAAGTGTTAATCACTCCATAGGCTGATGTTGACAGATCTGTAAAGTTTGTTGGTATTCCCTGGCAGGCGGTATCGGCTGTAAAATCTGCTACAGGCCTTTCAAATGAAATAACTGAGCGGGTTATTGAATCTGTACACCCATCATTATTAACAACAACAAGCTTTACCTGATATGTGCCTGGCGTTAAGTAATCATGAACCGGATCTTGTAAGATCGAAGTATTACCATCTCCTAAATCCCAATTCCATGATGCAACAGATGAGCCATATATAGTATCAGTTAGATCGGAAAAGTAAGTATATCCGTTAATGCAGGAAGTAGAGTCTGAGAAGTCTACAACTGGCAGGGCATTAATTGTAATTGATATGGTAGTATCATCATAACATCCATTAGAATTTTTTACAATAAGCTGCACATCATATATTCCATAAGAAGCAAATATATTAGATGGATTTTGCAATGATGAAGTATTCCCATCATCAAAATCCCAGTACCAGTTTGTTAGTGAATCGGAATTGGCTGAAGACAGATCAGTAAAAAATACCACATTATTTTCGCAGGATCCTGAATATGAGCACGAAGCGAATGGCGAAGAATTAACTTCAATGGAAAGTGCTGTGGTATCGCTACAACCCATCGTATTTGATATTATTAAGGTAACAATATAAGTTCCTGTTAATGCATATGTATGTGACGGATCTTGTAATGCAGAAGTGTCTCCATCACCAAAGTCCCAATGCCATTGATCTATTACACCATAAGCTGAAGATGAAAGATCAGTAAAGTTGGTTGGTGTACCCTGGCATGCTGTATCAGCTGTAAAAGATGCTACTGGCTGGTCAAAAGAAATAACAGAATTGGTAACGGAGTCAATACATCCATCAGCATTAGTAACAATTAGTTCTACCTGATAGGTGCCTGTTGAAACATAATAATGTATCGGATTTTGCAATGATGAAGTACTGTCATCGCCAAAATTCCAATACCAGTTTATCAGTGCTGATCCACCTGTTGTAGATGTCAGATCAGCAAAATAAGTGTTACGATTTTCGCATGAAGTTGAATCACTGAAATCAGGTATTGGCAACGCATCAATAACTATAGTAATTGTTGTATCATCGGCACAGGCATTTGCATTTCCAACAGTAAGAGTTACATCATAACTTCCGGGACCTGCAAAGGTATGGGTAGGATGTTGTAGATTGGATGTGAAACCATCATCGAAATCCCAGTACCAGCTGGAAAGATTTCCTGAATTTCCTGATGAAAGATCAAAAAATTGAATTGGATTCCTTGAACAATTTCCTGAGAATGTAAATGAGGATGTTGGAGAATAGTAGACATTAACGGTCATTGTTGCAGTATCGGAACATCCTGCGGTATTCCAGACCACGAGACTTACATTATATTGACCGGCTGAGGCATAGGTATGTATTGGGTCCTGAATAGTTGAAGTTACTCCATCTCCAAAATCCCATAGCCATTGATTTACCAGACCATAAGCTGATGTAGACAGATCAGTAAAATGTGTTGGTGAGCCAAGACAAGAAGTATCGGCTGTAAAATCAGCGAGAGGGATTAAAGTAGAAGCAATATCTCTGGAAGTTGAATCTATACATCCATTGCTATTTGTGATCGTCAATGTCACAGTATAAATGCCCTGAACTGCATATTGATATATAGGGTTCTGTAAACCAGAAGTGTTTCCATCTCCGAAATCCCATAACCAGTTTGTTATAGATGTTGCAGAGGCAGAACTTTGATCAGTGAAATAGGTCAGGCTATCGAAACAGGAAGAAGAATCTGCAAAGCTAACGGATGGTAAGGCATAAACCAGAACAGTTGTTGATGCTGCTTCTGTGCATCCACTTGAATCAACAACTGTAAGGTAAGTGATATATGTTCCTGGAGAGGCATATGCATGAACTGGATTTGCAATAGAGTCTGTGCTCCCATCACCAAAATCCCAGTTCCAGCTTATAATTTGTGCAAGTGGATTGGAAATACTTGTTACGTATGTTGTTGTATCTCCAAAACATACTGAATCTGATGTTAGTGACAATCCTAATACAGGATTAATATAAACATCATGGGTTATGGTATCGGTACAACTATTGTCTGAGAAAACAACCAAAGTTACCTGGTATGTTGTATCTGAATTCTGATAGACATGCGATGGGTTTTGTATATATGAGGAGAATCCATCGCCAAAATCCCATTCCCATGAACTTACAGAACCGCTGCTTATTGACGACAAGTCTGAATAGACAACCGCATTACTGCCGCAAGGATTTGTAAAACCAAAATCTGCTGTTGGTTTGTGGTATAGAAAAACAGTTAGTGTATCTTCATCTGAACAACCTCTGATATCGGTTAACATTACATTATACAGAGTTGGTGCAATGGGGTATGCGTAAGTGCTTGATGAGTTAGGGCTTGATAAAGTAGCAACCGGTGTCCATGAATAAGTTGTATAAGGATATGTTCCTCCTGATACAGTAGTATTCAAAAGTATTCCTTCACCTGTGCAAACATAATTGCTTCCTGAAACTATATTAACTGATAATTCAGGGTTTTCATATACAATTATACTATCATTGACCTGGCAGGCATTATTATCTGTAATTGTAATTGAATAAGTTCCTGCAGAAAGATTATATATTGAATCACCAGTTACGCCGCTTCCTCCACTCCAGAGGTAAGAATAAGGAGGAGTTCCACCACTAACATTTACACTGGCCCATCCATTGGAAGCTCCATAACATACAGTATCAGACTGTGAAAAAGTAATTGAAAAAGCATCAGGCTCTGTTACTTCTACGGTGTCTTTTCCTATAAAATTGAAAAAATCAGTGACAGTGATTTCGTAGAATCCTGCGGTACAGTTAAATAAAGTATCATCAGTTCCAATAACTGCAGCCATTGGAACTTTTCTCCATTCATAAGAGAATGGAGGTGTACCTCCGCTAACAGCTACTGTAACCCATCCTGTATTACCTCCATGACAAATATTATTTAAGGAATCGAACTGGAATACATATTCAGCTGGTTGAGTAAGTAATATGCTATCTATAGCTATACATCCGTTGTTATCTCTAACTGTATCAATATGCCATCCTGCACCTAATCCTGTGACAGGGTTTCCTGTAGTACCACTAGACCAGCTATGTGTATAAGGAGCTGTTCCTCCCTGAACACTTACTGTAATTTCACCATTCGTGCATCCAAAACAAGTTGGGTTGGTTCCTGACATAGAAATAATTTCCAGGAGGTCCGGTTCAGTTATAATGACTGTATCAGGATCAGAAATACAGTTGTTGTCATCAGTAACACGAGCTATATATGTTCCAGGAACAAGGTTGTTAAAAATATTGCTGGTATCCCATGTTACACCATTATTAACAGAATAATATGAAGTACCTGATCCTCCAGTGGCATTTATTTCAATAATCCCATCATCATTATCAAAGCAAGTAACATTGGTTTTCCAGGTCGTAAAACTTATTGGTGTTGGATCTGGAATATTTATAACATCTGTTGTTAGATTACATGAATTAACATTGCTTATTGTTACAGTATAATTTCCAGCACTTAATCCTGTAAATACTCCTGTAGCATTTGTTATATTAAGAGGATTTAATGTATATGAGCTAATGCCCAGAGGGCTGGTTGCTATTACAGTAACTATCGCATCGGAAGAATCATTACAGCTTAAGGAATCTATTATTATATCGGTTATAGTTACACCATCCACCAAAACCTGACGCTCAATGGTTGAATCACATCCATACTGACTTATTGCTGTGAGGGATACTGTAAATACCCCTACACTATCGTATGTATGAAACGGATTAGAAGAATTTGACGTATTCCCATCTCCAAAATCCCATAAATAAGTTGTAATCGATATTGCAGGATTCGAAAGGTATGTAGTATCATCATATGCCCATGACAGACTTTGGAAACTGCTTGGAGTATTTACACAGGCCGTATCGAATGTAAATCCTGCATGTGTTCCTGTTATGAAAATAGTTTTTGTAGTATCATGTGAGCATTTACCATTGCTAACTGTGAGGTTCACATCGTATGAACCCGGCTGGGCATATGTATGAGTTGGAAGAGAGTCTGTTGAGCTGCTGCCATCTCCAAAATTCCACAAGTATGTATTACTATGATCACAGTATTCCCCTGATCCAGGAATAGTATTGTTCGTGAAAATGAAATTCTCTGCCATACAGCCATAAGCGGATGAGTATCCAAAATCTGCAAGCGGGGCTGAATAAACTTTTATCCATTCATAGGATGCGGTGTTTGAACCACAGGCATTTTCAATAAGAACCGTTGGCACATAACCTGTATCAGAGGCCGGAGCATAAGAGCAATGACTTTGAGTAAATGTATGATCCAGTGCATTACTGGTATATGGCTGATTATAATCCCAGATAATCTGAGCAGTGCCATCCCCAAAATCCCATGTATATTGAGTTCCGTAATAATTATCAGAATAATCATTGAGCAGGAAAGTTGTAGTGAGTGGTTCACATCCTTCAGCATCTCCTGATAATCCGATGGTAGCATAAGGATAAGCCATACTTGTAACAGTGTAGGTAGTATCCATATCACAACCATGGTTCCCAACTCCAACAAATCTAAGGGTGAAATCACCTGATGAATTATAAACATGATAAACGGGAAAGTCAGGAAAATCAAGACCAAAGGTTGCATTACCATCGCCCCAATAAATATCAAAATATTGAACGCAATGATGCCACTGAGCATTAGCATTAACCCATAAAGTATCACTAGGTGATCCAACTCCGGCCGAATGGCATAATATGAAATTATTCCCCGACAGGTCAGTTAACCAGCTTCTAGGATATGCCTTAACAGTAACTGCATTAGTAACTTCGGATATACAACCATTGGTATCAGAAACCATAAGGTGTACATCGTATTTTTTGAAATTACCACATGATGAACTTGTATATGCCAGGAAGGTATGTTGAACTGTTGGACTGGAGGTTATTTGAGTAGATCCATCATTAAAATCCCAATAATATGTTAAACCTGTACCTGAACTTGTACTTGCATAAAAAGTTATAGGAATTGTTGCACATTTCTTTAAAGGTGCATATGTAAAATGCGCAACAGGGAAGTTGCTAACCAATACATTATGTGCAATACTTGTATAACAACCGGAAGTATCATACGCTCTTAATATAACTACATAAGTTCCTATTGAAGCATAAGTGTGTACAGGATCTACTGCTGTTGAGAAAAATCCATCACCAAAATTCCAGGAATAATGATCGATCATTCCTCCCGGAAGAGCAGTTGATTCATTTGTAAAAGAAACTTCACCTAAAGTAATACAGGAAACAGTGCTTGAGAACTCAGCATTTACCGGACATTGTGCATTAACTTCAGCTATTCCCGCCAAAGCCAAGACAAATAGAATTCCTAATGAAATAATAGTTCGTTTAGCGTACTTATGCTTCATAAGTTTGATTTCCGGTTTACATCATGCAGATAGCAGAAAACGCCACACAAGTAGCACAAGTAGGAGATATTATCCCAATCTGTGTTAAATTTTATCAGAGAAAATCAATGACCCAAACTGACCTTTCTGAGGATTTTGTTTTAAGCGTTTACTTATAAGTTAGTTGCTCAAATAAGCTAATGGTAACCCTTTGAAAATTATAGCTGATATACAATATTAGCTAATTGCCGGGAAGAAAATATGCGTGACTTTTAAGGAATTTACAATTCTTATTACTGATTAATAAGCAAATAAGATCTGTAATTATTATAAATAAGAAAAAATATTTCAGGATCTTATCACTATTTTTAAAATGCAATTTGGTGCATTTACTGAATATCACAATAAGGGATTTTACGTATTTTGTTCAGAGGTTAACTATAGAATATATTATCGATTGTTGATTGTAAACTCACAATAAATCCAATCATTTTTCTTTATACTTTTGCAATGCATATTTAATCAACTGATTCTCTGATTAAAGAAATATTCAAAATGAAAAACTCAAGATTCAATATATATCTACCCATTGTTCTCTCTGTTGTAATGATAATTGGTATTTTGATCGGATTTAAGCTTGCTCCGGTTTCGAACTTCAAACATGATCAGGTACTTAATTTCAACAAAGAAAACTACAATAAGATCAGTGATGTGATAAATTATATTAAACAGGATTATGTTGATTCTATGTCCCGCACCGATCTCAATGAAAACGCAATAGAAGGCATTCTTAAAGATCTTGATCCTCACTCTCAATACATACCTCCGGCACAATTGGTCCATGTGAACGAACATCTGATGGGAAATTTTGAAGGTATTGGAGTTCAGTTCAGGATAGAAGATGATACCATTGTTGTACTACATATTATTAAAGGAGGGCCGTCAGAAAAAGTGGGAATACAGGCTGGCGATAGAATTGTTAGGATCAATGATTCCCTCATCGCTGGTGTTGGATTGGATAGTGATGGAGCTATAAAATTGCTGAAAGGACCTAAAGGAAGCAAAGTAAATGTAAGTATTTTCAGAAGAGATGTTAATGGCCTGCTGGATTATACCATCACACGTGATGTTATTCCAACCTATAGCCTTGATATAGCTTATATGGTAAATGATTCTACAGGATTTATCAAGCTTAACAAATTCTCAGCCACAACTTATAAAGAATTTGAAACTGCTCTTAAAGACTTGGTAAATAAAGGTATGACGAATCTCATCCTGGACCTGAGGGGTAATACCGGAGGTTACCTTCAGGATGCAATAAAGATCTCTGATGAATTTATTGAAGACAAAAAGCTCATAGTATATACTGAAGGGAATAACCGTCCGAAAAATTATGCTTATGCCACTAAAAAAGGCTTATTTGAAAAAGGGAATATCATTATTTTAATTGATGGAGGTTCCGCTTCAGCAAGTGAAATAGTAGCAGGAGCTGTTCAGGATAATGACAGGGGAAGCATTGTCGGCAGGAGATCATTTGGGAAAGGGCTTGTTCAGGAACAGCTTAACCTTCCAGATGGTAGTGCAATTCGTTTGACAATTGCACGATATTATACTCCCACAGGAAGATGTATACAACGATCTTATGAGAATGGCAATGAAGAATATTACAGTGAATTTCACGACAGATTTATGAATGGTGAAATGAATAGCGCCGACAGTGTGCATATCGATACTACTCTTAAATACGTAACTCCGGAAGGCAAGATAGTTTATGGCGGCGGAGGTATAATGCCTGATGTTTATGTGCCTTTTGATAACTTCCAGAATGATGAATTCCTGCAGGAAATATTCCGTAAAGGAACTCTTTTTAAGTTTTCTTTTGAATATACTGATAATCATCGTAAAGAACTTGAAAAATACCACGATGCTGAAAGCTTCAATAAAGATTTCGAAATTGATAATGATATTTTTAAAGAATTTCTTATTTATGCCAGGGGAAAAGGTATCAGCACTAAGAACATTAAAGATAAGGAAAGAATAAAACTATTCCTGAAAGCATTTATTGGACGTAATCTTCACGACGACAAATCATTTTATCCGGCTTTTAACAAAACAGATGCCACCTTTATTAAAGCTAATGAAATTATCGAAAAACCTTTTTGATTTTATTTTGTTACTTATTCAATAACCATTTTAAAATAAAACAATATGTCATTTGAATTACCAAAACTTCCGTATGCTGTAAATGCATTAGAACCTTATATTTCAGAGAAAACACTTGAATTTCATTACGGCAAACATCATCAGGCTTATGTTGATAAACTGAACGGACTGATTCCTGGAACTGAATTTGAAAATGCAAGTTTAGAAGATATCGTTAAGAAATCTGAGGGAGGAATTTTTAACAATGGAGCACAGGTTTGGAATCATACTTTTTACTGGGAAAGTCTTGGGCCTGATTGTGGGGGCGAACCTTCAGGAAAGCTAGCAGAACTTATCAATGAAAGCTTTGGATCTTTTGATGAATTCAAAGAAAAATTCTCAAATGCCGCTGTTACCCTTTTTGGTTCAGGATGGGCATGGCTGGTATTAAACAATGATGGAAAATTAGAGATCATCCAGGAAAGCAATGCAGGAAATCCTCTGCGCCAGGGTAAAAAACCATTGTTGACATGCGATGTTTGGGAACATGCATATTATATCGATAAGAAAAACAAAAGGCCAGATTATATTCAAGACTTCTGGAAACTTGTGAACTGGAAAGCCGTCGAAACTCGGCTATAAACAACCCATAACGAACTTACAGTTACGAATTATCCGTTAGGTGTAATAATATTCCGCCCTCACGGGTTACGCATCACGATCATCCTATGATCACTTCTGTTTGAAAAATGTAATAATTGGTTTTATAGCCAGAATAACTGCTATGATCAAGAAATACCATGGACATACTTCCAGTAACCATTCCTGTAACCATGGACATATTGCGACTGCAAATAATACGAATGCAATTACTGCCAGCTTAATTAAAGCTATATCCAGGCATGAGTAACGTTTAGCTTTCATTATTGTTGATTTTGATGTTAATAATGGAATTAAATACATTACAATATACAACAACAAATACGCTATTAGCAAGAAAATATTTAGGAATGCCCTCCAACTACAATCTTCAGTATTTTAATATTGAGGACTATAAAACGCCAGGCTTGCCAGGGAATAAACTTTCTCCAGAACCTGGTACTCTTTGTTGGCATGGGCGCATATGACTCCTGTGTATAGCCTCTTCTTTCTGTGTTTTTCATGATATATAATTTTCTATCTGATAATCGGCTTAATTTACTCAGGCAGGAGATACCAAAATGGATACCCCTTTGCCTTATGCAGAAACATATAATGCATAAACCATTTCATCCAGTGTCCTGCAAGACCTGGTTCACCTACTGTGTTTTTAATATCTCTACCCCATTGCGGGTATTTATCCCAATCCTGCACTATAGGTGAAACGGTCATGGTTGCAGCAGCTCCTCCTGTCAATCCATATCCAGCCGACACAATACAGGCAGCACCCATCTTACTCATTGATGCTTCATGCTTAAATTGAGGTTTCCCGGTCTTGATCCAGTCACGGATATTCTGAGCTACCACTTTACCAATTACTCCTGATGGCATACCTGTTCTTGGCGGAGATGGGAAAATCGGATTTCCGTTTTTGCTCTTCATGGGTTTTGATATGGCATGTGGTGGTGCAAAGGCAATTCCAACGGCAAATACATTCTCATAATCAGGATTCTGATAAGTAGATGGCCAGTCACTGGCATTCCATTCTTCATAAGGCTTAGCTGAATAGTCGGCATCCACTTTCATAAATCCATTGGGTGCAAACACTTTTGAGGTAATGTCTTTATCTTTTTTATCAAATGCTTTTATACTATGGCCTGAAAACCCTGGTATCAACATTGCAAAATCAAATTCCTGTATTTTTTCTTCACCTTCCAATGTTTCGTAGAATACTTTTCCTTTTTCCACTTTCTTAACACCTGCCCTTTTGATCCAGTTTATTCCACGTTGTACAAAAAAGGACTCAGTAAAAACCTTCGTAGAAGTTACATAACCACCCTTTCTGATAAAAGCACCCCCCATTCCAAAATCACCCAATTCATATTCATTTGATATCCATGTAATTTCTGCCATATCCAGCAATTTCCTCTTTTTGATCTCATAGTCCACATTCAGGATATATTCAAATGCAGCACCCTGGCAGGTAGCCATTGGATGCCCTGTACCTATGAGAAATCGTTGCTTTTCACCCTTCTCCATTTTCCTGAAACTCTCCTGCAATTTATCCCATGCTTCTGAAGCATGAGTATAGGTACATACTGAAACTGTATTCTTATCAGGACCCAATCCTTCTGTAGCATCGAAATTCAATTTAGGACCGGTTGCGTTTATCAGGAAATCGTAATCTAGCTTTTCAATGTTTCCTTTCTTTTCTTCACCTGTGTATTCAATGGTTACAAATCCTTTATTCATTTCTTCATTGCCTTCAGGATGGATGGAAACAGCTTTCGCCTGTTTGTAATCTATCCCCCAACGCTTATACAAACGATCAAGCTTAAACCTGACCTGTTCAGGTTTCATACGCCCTACCCCTACCCATATATTGGAAGGTATCCATTGGTAATAACTGTTTGGGGTGACCACAACCACTTCATGAGATTTATTTAACCATTTACGGAGGTAAGCGGAAGCAGTATGTCCGGAAATTCCTGCACCCAGAACTATGATCTTTGCCATTTTAAGAAGATTTGTTAATACACAAATATATGAAAATCTATAACTTAGGTTGATGTTTTCAACATGTGTTCAATGTATGAAACATTCAGCTGTTACATCAATAATATATCATTAACAAATACTTAAAGAATATTGTTTATTTCTGGTGGTTAATATTGATCCTTTATTCCACTGTAACGGATTTCGCCAGGTTCCTTGGTTGATCAACATTACATTTTCTCATTACTGCAATGTGATACGATAGCAATTGCAATGGGATTGTAGCTATTAAAGGAACAAGCAGTTCTTCTGTTTCGGGTATTTCAATAATAAAATCCGCCAGCTCTTTAACCGCTTTATCGCCTTTAGTTACAATAGCAATAACCCGACCTTTACGGGCTTTAACTTCCTGAATATTACTGAGCACTTTTTCGTAAATACCTTTGTTAGGCGCAATAAATACAACAGGCATCTCTTCATCAATAAGTGCGATTGGACCATGTTTCATTTCTGCAGCCGGATATCCTTCTGCATGTATATAGGATATCTCCTTTAGTTTTAAAGCACCTTCAAGTGCAACAGGGAAATTATATCCTCTTCCCAGGTACAGGAAGTTTTTCACATTCTTAAATTTCGCTGCAATTTTCTTAACCAGCATATCGGTTTTTAATACCTCTTCCAGCTTATCAGGAATAAGTTCCAACTCATGGATCAGCTCATAAAACTTGCTCGTTGAGATGCTTCCTTTGATTTTCGCTAACCTTAATGCCATGAGTGTAAGCACTGTTACCTGTGATGTAAATGCTTTTGTTGAGGCAACACCTATTTCAGGTCCGGCATGAGTATAGGACCCTGCATCAGTCATCCTTGCAATAGATGACCCCACAACATTACAGATTCCTAATATCGTTGCTCCTTTACTTTTAGCAAGTTCCAATGCAGCAAGTGTATCAGCAGTTTCTCCGGACTGAGAAATAGCAATTACCACATCATTCTCATATAAAACAGGGTTTCTGTATCTGAATTCTGAAGCATACTCAACCTCCACAGGAATACGTGCAAGTTCTTCGATCAGGTACTCCCCTACCAATCCGGCATGCCATGAAGTTCCACATGCCACAATAATTATCCTTTCTGCATTAACCAACTTGGCTTCATATTCAGCAATACCTCCAAGGTAAACATCTCCCTTTTCAAGGTTCAATCTTCCCCTGAAGCTATCATATATCGATCTTGGCTGCTCATAGATCTCTTTCAACATGAAATGCTCATAACCACCTTTTTCAAGTGCATTAAGACTCATTTCAAGTTTTTGAATGTATGGGGTTTTTTCTTTATTCTTTATTGTTTTTATCTTTAATTCCTCATTGCGGCTCACCACGGCCATCTCCTCATCATCAAGATAAACAACATTCTTAGTGTATTCAATTATTGGTGTAGCATCTGAGGCAATGTAGAAATCATCCTCTCCAATTCCTATAACGAGCGGACTACCTTTTCGGGCAGCTATCAGACTGTTAGGATCGTCTTTTGAAATAACAACAATTGCATATGCCCCTATAACCTGGTTAAGTGCAATGCGGACTGCTTCCACCAGATCAACACTTTCATGTTTCTGAATATCCTCTATCAGGTTTACCAGGACTTCAGTATCGGTATTACTCTTGAATTTGGCTCCCCGGTTTACTAATTCTTCTTTAATAGTAAGATAGTTTTCAATGATACCATTATGTATCAGGGCCATATTTTGTGTTTCAGAATAATGAGGGTGGGCGTTAACATCGTTAGGTTCACCGTGAGTAGCCCAACGTGTATGAGCAATTCCAATTGTACCCGAGGTATCCTTATCCTCAATATATTTTTCAAGGTCAGATACCTTTCCTTTGCATTTATATACATTAAGTTTACTGTTCAAAAGTGCAACTCCTGAACTATCATATCCCCTGTATTCTAAACGATGTAATCCCTTGATTAAGATTGGATATGCATCTTTTGGCCCAATATAACCAACAATACCACACATAATTCTAGATTTAGCTTTAGTACAAAAGTACAAAATTAATTTTCCTAGTCGACCTGTGTATAGGTTAGGTTTAATTTTAATCTTTTTTCAGGAAGTATAGGTAGTTGAGGAACAGGTCCTGCCATAATAAATCTCCTTGCCTGTAATGAAGCAGAATTTACGAAAAGGTATAATCCATAATCTTTTTCATCCTCTGAAAACAAATATTGAATATGGCGTGTTATCCTGAAAATGTATTGATTATTTGAGCTGTCGTATCCACCTCCAAAATAAGGCTCAAATTGATCAATCAGCAATCCTGTTTTCCCATCTTCCTTAATCCTAACCAATGCCAGGCTATAAGGTGCACGATAATCTGTAATATTTTCAGTACCATTGATCACAAGTTTGGCTTCATTGATGGCAATGGTCTTTCCGTCTGCAATATCTTTAATATTCGGGAAAAATATCTTCGTTTTAACTCCACCCATTGGCTGAAGAAAAAGCTCATTATCACCCAGTAAAGTATCGTGATCTAATATCTGTTGCTTAAATTCATTATCCTGGGATAGTCCAAAATTATGCGAAAAATTAGCAAAGCGGGCTGTGTTATCATTGATAATAAATTCAAAATCCAGAGAATCCTGATCGTCATTGGAATAATATATCATCATCCTGGAAACTGTAGAAATTAATCTGAAGCTTAATACTGATCCAGGCATTGCTGATGAGTCAATTTCAAAACGTAAACCATAAAACCAATCCAGAAAGCTGGTATTATCCTCAAAAACCGATGAGGGTGCTGATAAAAACTCATTACCCAACACATCTGAGAGTCGAATATGGAGTTGAGGCAATTCTGTCTGTCCGTCGATAGTTACATTAGTTTTCGGACGAGGGTAAAATGTCTTATTTGCCATTTCAACACCTGCATCAAATTGTATCGGATAATCGGAATAATATGTGCTGTCATACTCAATCTTTTCAGTAAGCTTATATGCTTTCAGATTTAATTGTGTTAGTGTATCGCCATAATAATCTTCATATTCAAAGATCATAATCATTGAATCGAGTAATGGATTAGTGCCGAAATCATGCCCGTTTTCAGATAATCTCACACTTGTATTCAGAATGGAGGTAGATCTGCCAAAAACAGGATCAAGATAACTGCCCAGTAAACTAATCAAAGTTTCATCACTTCTGATTGAATCTTCCTTTATGGAATATGCCCTTACAGATGTTGAGTCATTGTAAAAGACATTGATGTTTTCCTCAGGTGATTGCAGGTCTAAACCAATTTTGTCAGGTTCTTTTTTACAGGAACTAATAATAAGTAATAAGAATATTACAGGCAGATATATAATTATCCTTCCTTGCAGTAAAAGATTTGGTGTCATTATCTGTATTGTATGCGTTAGCAGTTATTATGTAAGAATCTTGTCATAAAAATCAGAATACTCACTTTTGTATGTTTCTTCCGATTGAAAGTCCAGTGTGGGCTTATCAGCTTTTTTTACATAGCTTTTGATATCTGCATTTATGTTTTCCGCTCCATAAATTACAGCATCGGAATAATCCACAGCGGCTTTGCTAATGCTAACGAAATCGGGGTCTTTATAGTGTGCAAGATCTTTATTTGTTATTCCCTCAAGTTTGATTTTCTTATCGAGATCAGGGCTCAGCTTTTCGGTAAAATCATCATCATAAATTGAATAAACAACTTTAGAATCAGCAAATAGAGGGTTATCTTTATATGCACGTTTGATAAACAAAGGAACCAGGCTGGTGATCCAGCCATGACAATGAATAATATGTGGGTTCCATCCGAGTTTTTTCACTGTTTCCAGAACCCCTCGTCCAAAGAACACTGCTCGTTCGTCATTATCTTTAAAAAACTTGCCACTTTTATCTCTAAAAGTAAATTTACGATGGAAAAAATCTTCATTATCGATAAAATAAACCTGCATCCTTGCCTGCTGGATGGATGCTACTTTGATGATAAGAGGATGGTCTTGATCATCAATGATGAGGTTCATACCTGATAATCTTATTACTTCATGTAGTTGATTTCTTCTTTCGTTTATATTGCCATATCTGGGCATGAACGTACGGATTTCCTTGCCTTTTTCCTGAATTCCCTGAGGAAGGTGCCTGCAAATCTTACCCATGGGCGTTTCGTCCAGATATGGTATTATTTCCTGTGAAATAAATAATACTCTGGTCTTTTCCATTTGATATAAATTACATTTGAAATGCAAAAGTACTAAAAAACCAGCAATTTAACAATTGAGTGAAAAGTCATTATAGATATTTTTTTGACACAGGATTTGTTTTGCCTAATCCATATTCACTGGATATGATTCAAGATTTTGATAAGTATAAAATATAGTTCCACCCTTGATTCCTTTAATATTAAATGTATGTGTTGCGTGCTGGCCCTTGTTTCCTGATGTTTTCAGCGTCACTTTATTATCTCTTTCATTCAAAGGTATACGGGTATAAAAAATTTCAAAAGGCAGGGTTTGCCAATTTCGGGTGTCGGCTTTTTCTGTTGCAGCATTTATTATAGTAATTGCTGCCGGTGCAAGGTCTTGAAGTTTAATGTCTCCCTCGTTTTCGTGTTCTGTCAGCTTTCTTGCAACTTCTTCCATAGCTTTCTTTGTTGCAACTCTCAACAAAGCGGTTCCAAGTTCTCTGAGCATCCTGTCATGAAGGGTTTTAAAAGCAATAGCGTTTATATCTTCAGCAAGTTCAAGAGAATATGTTTTCCCATTAAGTGTAAGATTTGCCTGGTCAAATACGGGTAAGCGTTCAACATATTTTGGAAATGCCACCCTGAAAATACTAAGGTCTCTTAAAGCATTTTTTTCATTATCAGGCTTATCTCCAATATAGAACGGGAAAGTGAGCCCAAGTTCTTCATTTGAAAATGTCACAAATCCTGCTTCACCTTTTATCTGAGTAAATGTAATGCTCCATTCGGCTTTTACGGGACCTAGACCGTTTTGCCAGAAAAAAACCAGGCTGCCTCCGCTACTTTCCAAAGGTTCATACTTCAATCCAAATTTCTTCTCATAATGTCTTACTTCATCATTAAAACCCGTAAGATAAGCTGTCCGGATGAGATCCTTCTTCAATTGAAGAGGTGCATCCACATTGAAGTTCTTTTTGTAGATTTTCTCATAAGCTTCATAAGCATTTCTATAGGCTATAAAAGCATTATTATAATCCCTGTTAGCATCATAAACCAAACCAATGATTATATGTGCAAAAGCATCATCAGAATATCTGTTTTTATGTTCTTTATACTTATCGTTAAGTTGCTGAAGTTTCAGGATGATCTTTCTGGCTTCGACCTGTGCATCACTATATTGCTTCAATCCAAGATAATTCAAAGCTTTAAAATAGTTAATCATAACGTTTTCAAAGTCTTCAGGAAGGTAGGGTTTAATACCCTGATTGGTGAATGTAGCCAGCACCTCATTACCAATCTTTTTCTCATAATCTTCAGTTAACAAATCGGCGGTCTGCAATGCCTTATTACTCTCATTATATTTTCCAAGCATCCAATCGACCCAGCCCATGTACATGTAATAAAGTATCTTATTCTTCCCATCTTTGTCTTTATCATTCCTTTCAAGATAAGCCCTTGCTTTTTCAAGTTCACCATGAGAGATCAATTGCTGGAATTTTTGTGTCTTCTCATAATAAGTCATACAGGCAGAAAGAAATATTATAATCAATAGCAAGGAAATTATTATCGTTGATTTTCTCATATTGATGATCTTGGAATTTAATGATGGAAAGTTTAAAAACGACCGACACTCAACAAGAGTGCCGGCCATTATTCACATTAAAAAGTACCCTTACTTATTAATGTATTTCTTGATTTTCTTGTCTCCAATCCATACTATCTCGCTGGTTTCAATATTGGTAAGTTCAAGATCAATCTGATAGTAAGTAAGTTGTTCTTTATTATACTGGTCAACAATTGAGTTGATAGTTCCCTGAAGCATGAAATCTGCACCAATCTCCCTACCCCATTTCTTCATGGTTTCTGATGAGCTGAATTCCTGCTGATCAGCCCTTTCCCTTCTGATCTCATCACGCTTTTCACCAGCCTGTACCAATCTCACCCTTCCTGAATTAATAAAGGCTTTCTCAAGGTCTTTAATGAAAGTCTCTGCATCAATGTGTTCATGGCTTTTATTCTGGACAAGCCCGACGATCACAACCGGTGCCTGGCCACTATGAGCTTTTGAGAAATTCTCCAGCCATTTTTCATTTAATGATTGCTCTATCATCGCTTCTGCCGTTAATCTGGAATCGGTATCATTCCATCTTCCACTCAGGTCAATTTGCTGATCAGGTGATACCCGTGTTACTTTCCTGCTTGAACATGAAGCAAGACTAATCAGCAAAACAGCTATTAAAGAATACTTGATTAAATTCGTCATGATATAAATTTTATTAGGTTAGATTTTCAATTGGTTCAAATTGCGTGCCAGAAACCGGATACCAGTCACCTGATGCCAGATTCCGGTATCCGGCATCAGGAATCCGGTATCAAATTCAAATGCAAGGTAAGGTTTCCATAACTAAATGGCAAAATAAAAAAAGAAACAGTTTTATGCCATCTATCCTTTTACAAATATTGCTTTAATGATAAGACTGGCCATCCGGGGATTTTCTTTGAGGCGGCGAGTGCTGTAGGCAAACCATTGCTCGCCGTAAGGAACGTAAACTCTCATCCTGTGACCTTTTTCAATAATTGATTTTCTAAGTTCAGGGGTAACACCATAAAGCATCTGGAATTCATAATCCTCTTTTGGCACATTATGCTTTTCGATAAGTTTGTAAGATCCATCTACAACATATTTATCATGAGTTGCAATTCCCGGATACACTCCATTTTCAAAACAATATTCAATATCTTTCAAAAAATGCTCATTGATCTCATGTTTTTCTTTGTATGCAATCTCTGCCGGCTCAACATAAATACCTTTACAGATACGATAATTGACAGGATTATCTTTAGAATTAATATCCTGAAGGTTTTTGATATCATTGATGGTTCTCTTTAGGTAAACCTGGAATACGAGTCCGACATTTTTTGGAAATTCTGCTTTAAGTTTTCTGAAAAGGTCTATCTCAAGGTCGGTGCATTGTGAATCTTCCATATCAACCCTTACGAAATTATCATAAGATGCAGCTAATGCGACTAGCTCACGAATATATTCATAGCATTTATCCCTGTCGATAAGAAGTCCGAACATCGTAGGTTTCAATGAATAGTTACCATTAATATTTTCTTTTTCAATGGCATTGATGATCTCAATGTATTCATTCTTATTATCTTCAGCCTGCCCCATATTTGTAATGAACTCTCCCAGCAGGTCGATGGTAACCATAATACCTTCTTTATTTAATTCTCTGGATACCCTGATGGCATCTTCGATTTTCTTTCCTGCGATATATCTTTTTGAAAATATCCAAACCAGACATTTAGGCATGTAAGGGAGAATAGTTGCAACCAACCTGTTAAACATAAACTTAAATTTAAAAGCGTAATACAATTATACTAAATCAGGATGCAAAATAAATACTAATAATTATAATCACATAATTTTTCTGTTAAATTTTTAACAGCATGCTCGTACGTCATTCCACTTAATTCCGCAATTTATTGATAATTTCCTTCGAAAAAACTGATTTTAATGGTCAGATGGAACCTCTGTATAACTTATTTCACACTGTTTGAGTATATTTGCACGAAAAATTTTATGTCGGTTTGCTTATCAAAAGATTAATTTTTACTTTTGCAGGCCGAATTTTAAAGGAGGACAAAGGTGGATTACATGAACGAATTTGTAATCCCATTCTCAGGATTAAAGAATGGCATTTACAGCTATGAGTTTGAGATAAACAAACAGTTCTTTGAGCATTTTGAGTATTCAGAGATCAGCAAGTGCAACATAAAGGTTTATGTTGAGCTGGATAAACAGGAAAGGATGATGGTATTCAATTTCCAGATAAAGGGAAAAGCGTTAGTGAATTGTGATCGTTGTTTTGTTTTATTCGATCAGGATATATATAGTGAAGACAGGCTTATAGTTAAACCTGGCAAGGAAGAGGAAGAAGAAACAGATGAAATAGTAAATATTCCTGAAAGTGATTTTCAGTTCGACCTTGCACCATTTATATATGAATTTGTAATTTTGTCGTTTCCATCGAAAAGGATTCATCCTGATGATGAAGACGGAAATTCGCAATGCGATCCTGAAGTAATAAGAATACTCAACGAAAATATAGCTGAAGATAGCCAGGATCCCAGATGGGATGCATTAAAAAAATTGAAGTCTGATAACAAATAAACGAAATAGAAATGGCACATCCTAAAAGAAAAATATCGAAGACAAGAAGGGATAAGAGAAGGACTCACTATAAAGCCGAATCACCACTACTGGCAACGTGTCCATCAACTGGAACAGTACACATTTATCATCGTGCATACTATGTTGATGGAGATCTTTATTATAAAGGTAAATTAGTTGCAGCCAAGGAAGATTTGTAAAAGGTCTGAAACTTATTCATAACAAATGATTAGAGCAGCAATAACAGGAATTAACGGATGGGTACCAGAATACAGGCTAACCAATAAGGAGCTTGAAAAAATGGTTGATACTACCGATGAGTGGATCATGTCCCGTTCAGGAATAAAAGAAAGAAGGATACTTCGTGAAGAAGGATTAGGAACTTCTCATATAGCCATGAACTGTGTGAATGGCCTTTTGGAAAAGACCAATACCAAAGCTGAAGAAGTAGAACTGTTAATCTGCGCAACGGTAACCCCTGATTATGCTTTTCCTGCCACAGCAAATATTATTGCTGATAAATGTGGCATCAAAAATGCCTGGTCGTTTGATATCAACGCTGCCTGTTCAGGATTTCTTTATGCACTGGAAACAGGATCCCGTTTTATAGAAACCGGTGAATACAAAAAAGTTGTTGTTGTTGGCGCTGAGAAAATGTCATCAATGGTTGATTACTCCGACCGCACAACCTGTGTTTTATTTGGAGATGGAGCCGGAGCTGTAATGCTTGAACCAACCGAAGAAAAAGTAGGCATCATGGATTCCATCCTTAAATCCGATGGATCAGGAAGGCAGCACCTCTATCAAAAAGGTGGAGGATCAGTAAAACCAGCCTCCATTGATACTGTAACCAACGGAGAACATTATATTTACCAGGAAGGCCAGCAGGTTTTTAAATTTGCTGTTACCAATATGGCAGATATCTCTGTTGAGATCATGGAAAAGAACAAACTCAAATCAGAAGATATTTCCTGGCTTGTACCTCATCAGGCCAATATGAGGATCATCGAAGCCACTGCCCGTAGAATGGGTATCAAAAAAGAGCAGGTGATGATCAACATCCAGAAATACGGTAATACCACTTCAGGAACCATTCCATTATGCCTGTGGGAATGGGAAGACCAGCTTCATAAAGGCGACAACATCATTCTTTCTGCTTTTGGCGGTGGATTTACATGGGGAAGCGTTTGGGTGAAATGGGCCTATGATCCCAAATAATTAAAAACAAATTAATTGTCAATGAGCAATTATTAATAAGATGTACCGTTCGACTTCCAATAATATTGCCACCTCAAGTCCTCAAATCAACCCTCAAAATCATGATATGCTTTGAAACACTTGCAGTTCAATCATTTCTAAAGATGAATACTATTTTTATCGGACAGTAATAATTATTAATTGGGAATTTATTGAAAAATGATTCGACCTAAAATCGAACAACACATTAAACATTAATAATAACTCATTGACAATCGACAATATTTTAACAATTTATCCTGACAAACTATCCTCTCCCCATCACCTCATCACCTCATCACTTATTTGTATATTTATCCTGATGTAACCAAATATCAAACAAAGCGTCAAACAAGCGTATGGTGTTCGAGAGTGATAATGTATACATAGACAGAGTACTTGCCGGAGACATGGAAGCTTTTCGTTTCCTGGTTGAAAAGCACAAAGATCTTGTTTATACCATTGCTCTCAGAATAACTGGAGCAAAGGAAGATGCGGAAGAGATTGCCCAGGATGCATTCCTGAAAGCATATCAGAAATTAAGTTCTTTCCAGTCTAAAAGTAAATTTTCCACCTGGATATTCAGGATAGCTTATAATGCTGCCATCTCGAAAGTCAGAAAGAAAAAAGTGATACACCTTGATATTGATGATGTATATACTGATGAGAGTATGATCGATGCTATACAGGATGAAATTAGCGAACAGAATCACAGGGAAAGGAAAAAACTGATTAATGCATGTTTGAAAGAGCTGAATGAACTGGATTATACAATTATTTCACTTTTTTATCTTAAAGAACATACCGTGGATGATATCAGTGAAATAACGGGGCTTTCAAAATCAAATATTAAGGTGAAACTACACCGTATCAGAAAAAAACTTTATGAGCAAATGCAGCAGATGTTGAATAATAATGTAATAATCGTGACGGGTGACGCGTAACGCGTGACGCGGAATGTTTGATATAATAAAAGACATGACTAAGGAAAATACAAATAAGGATGAATTTTTAGCCGGAATAATGACAGAAGCTGAAATGCAAAAACCCGGCTCAAACTTTAGCGATAAAGTGATGAGCCAGATTGAGTTCTCCGCACAGCGAATATCACAAACCGAACCTGATAAAGCCTTCATAAATCAGCCAACCTGGATCGCATTATGCATTGCAGCAACAGCACTTATATTTTGTCTTATCTTCGTCGATTTTTCGTTTATTACGCAATTCTTTAAAGATATCAACTTCGGAAATATTAATATAGTTTCACTTTTCAGCAATATAAAAACTTCTTTCATTACTTTCTTCCAGGAACTAAAAATACCAAGCATTGCAAGCATTGCCATTATAGCTTTGGCTGCATTATTTATAATTGACAGATTTTTACTGAAGATAAGACTTATGCACATATTTACATTCTGAGAAGAGTCAACAGGAAGAAGAAAAACCACAAAGGCATACAAAGGATGCTTTCATGTTAATCCTGCAAATCCTGTTAATCCTGTCTAAATCTTATAATTAAAGTTCCAGGGCAATTGGATGATCGCGCCCCCTTTCTGAATTCCTTTGTCTGAATTCCTTTGTCTGAATTCTTTTTATCTTTATAGCAAAACAGAATCTATGCTTTCTTCCAATTTTATTGATGAACTCCAGGTCAGATTAACTGATATTTACAATATCGATGTCAGGATAGAAAACTCCATGCCTGTATCAGGAGGAGACATTAATGATGCATACATGCTTGAATGCGACAAGCATACATTTTTTATGAAAAGAAATGTGACAGGTAAGTTTCCTGAAATGTTTGATACTGAGGCTCAAGGACTGGAACTGCTTGCATCTGCTAAAGAAATTGATGTACCGAAAGTAGTTTTGACAGGTGAAACAGCTGATTATGCTTATCTCGTTCAGGAATATATAAAAAGCTCAGTGGAAAGAGATGACTACTGGATCGACTTTGGTATAAAGCTGGCAAAATTGCATAAGCATTCCGGTTCATCTTTCGGACTGGATCATGATAATTATATTGGCTCACTCCCACAGAGCAATGAAAATCATAATTCCTGGCCTGAGTTTTTTATAAACGAACGTCTCATTCCACAAATTGATATGGCTAAGGGATCTGCTCTGATGAATAAATCATTGATCAGATCATTTGATTCACTATTCAAAAAACTTCAGGACATTTTCCCAGAAGAACTGCCTGCACTAATTCATGGCGATCTTTGGAGTGGCAATTTTATGTGCGGCAAAAGCGGACAGGCAGTTATCATAGATCCTGCTGTTTATTATGGTCACAGAGAAATGGATATTGGTATGTCGAGATTATTCGGAGGTTTCAGCTTTGAATTCTATGAAGCCTATAACAATGAATATCCCATGGCTCAAGGATGGGAAGAAAGAATAGAGATCTGCAACCTCTATCCTTTGATGGTACATGTGAATTTATTTGGAGGAGGATATCTTGGATCGGTTGAGAAGATTCTTGAGCGCTACACTTAGAATTAAGAATTGATTACAATTCGCAAACTCCAAATACATTAAATACTCTAAACTTTACGGACTTTAAGTACCTATCAAATTGTCAATTGTCTACGAGTTATTGTCAATATTCAATTTGATGTTAAATTTACAATTTCATCATTCTTCAATAAATTCCAAATTAGAAATTACTCATTGACAATTGACAATATATTTTAATAAATCCTCTGTGAAAATCTGTGTTTCATCTGAGTAAATCTGTGAGAACCCCTCTAAGACTTCCCTGCAACATATCCCGTTGACCATGCAATCTGCAAATTAAATCCTCCTGTATCGGCATTCAGGTCAAGCACTTCTCCTGCGAAAAATAATCCTTTTACCAGTTTTGATTCCATAGTTTTGGGGTTAACCTCTGAAGTACTAACTCCGCCAGCAGTTATTATCGCTTCTTTAAACGATCGGTAACCGCTGACCACAAAACGCAGATCTTTCATCAGTAGCCGGATCTTTTTTCTTTCATCCGCTTTTACCTGATGTCCGAGTTTATCAGCATCCAGCTTTAGCAGATCAATAAACACGGGGATCATTTTTGAAGGCAACCACTGCTTGAAAATATTTTCCAATCGTTTTTTACCATTCTCATCCAGGTCGCGAAGCAATCGCTTATCAAGCTTTGGATCATCCAATGCAGGTTTCAGGTCGATGGAGATCTCGACTGTATTTTTATCAGTAAGCTCATCAACAACCATACTGCTTAATGTAAGGATAATGGGGCCCGATAAACCGAAATGAGTGAAAAGCATTTCCCCGAAATCATCCCTGTGCTTTTTACCATTTACCCAAACAGATGCTTTTACATTTTTGAGAGCCAGCCCTTGTAATCTTACAGCCATATCCCCTTTAGTTTCAAGAGGCACCAGAGCTTGTCTTACAGGAGTAATTGTATGTCCGGCTTCTTTAGCAAAACGATAACCATCACCTGTAGATCCTGTTGCAGGATAAGATTTACCACCGGTACAAATGATCACTTTTTCAGCAGATATCTTTTCTGTGTTTCCATTAACATTTGCCACAAGCCCATTTACCGCACCATCCTGAATAATCAAACTCTCAACTTTTGATTTATACCTGATCACAGCCCCGCTTCTCTTCAACCATTTCATCAGGGCTTCAACTACACTTTTAGCTTCGTTATTCTCAGGAAATATCCGTCCTCCCCTTTCGATATTTGTTTTAAGTCCATGTTTTTCCAGGATGTCAATAATATCATCTGTAAAAAACTTTGAAAATGCCGGCCTGAGATATCTTCCATTAGGATGAATATGGCTTATGAATTCCTTCAGCTCAGCAGTATTTGTAATATTACAACGACCTTTTCCGGTGATCAGGAGCTTGCGTGCTGCCCTTTCCATTTTTTCCAGGATCAACACCTTTTCACCATTATCGGCAGCAGTGGCAGCAGCAACAAGGCCGGATGCACCGGCACCTATAATAAGGGTATCGTATTGTGATGGTTTCAATTGATGAAGAATATTTGAAGTAAATGTACGAAGAAAGCCATTAAATGAAGTTAATATTTGAGGCAACCTATTGATCCTCAATTTTGTCTATTATAAGGATTAACGCATTACTAAAATGGAAAATGTTTCTAAGTTTGCTGAGAACAAACGCATACAACCACTACCTAAGCTGCATGATTCAAAGACTAAAACTGAAAAGAAAAAAGAAAAGAATAAAAAAAAGAAAAACAAAAATTTATTATTTATTCCTTAGAAGTTCGTAGTTTATAGTTCATAGAGAGTGCAAGTACTTATTATTTGTTGTCGATCAATACATCCTTACTTCATTTAGCCTCGGAATCCTATAAGATTCTTCATTTGAACAGTCAAGGAGCTGAGCAATAGTATCTGAGTTTTAGTTTCATCAGTTGTTTACTAATTAGACAGGATGAGCCCTTCGGTAAATTCAGGATAAATTCAGCTCGCATAGCAAGCGTAAACAGTCGGTATCTCAAAAGTTACTTTTGTACCAATGGGTTCGTCATTATCATCTTTCAGATCCTGGATATCCAGTGTAATTTTCTTTTTATTTTTTTTGTTTAGCAACTTGATGCGCGCAAGGGTGATGGTTGTTGCCATTGATTTATGATCCTTATTTTGCTTGAGTAATATATTCTGTGCTTTACCCCTGCCAATGCCATCATCTTCAATTTCAAGCTTGATTTGTTCATCATTTAACACAAACCTGATATGGAGGTTTCCTTTACCTTTTTGATGTTTAAAACCATGCTCTATGGAATTCTCTATAAAAGGTTGTGCAAGCATTGGAGGAATCTTCATAATTTCAGGATCAATGGCTTCATCAATTTCAATGGAATAATCAAATTTATCCGAAAATCGTACTTTCTGTAATTCAAGATAGTTTTCAATAGTGCTTATCTCATCTTCAAGTAGAACATATTCATCGACTGAACTATCCAAGATATTTCTGACAAGCTTTGAAAATTTTATAAGGAATTTCCCAGCTTTATCAGTTTTTTCATATATTATTAAATCATGAATACTGGAAAGAGAATTAAAAAGAAAATGTGGATTCATCTGTGAACGGAAAAGCTTTTGTTGTAAAAGCAGATTCTTTTGCTGTTCTCGTAGCTTGTATTGACGAGCTAATACGAAAGTTAATATAATAATCAATATTACGAGTCCAACCAGACTAAATAAAATTATTCTGGACTGAAATATCCGAAGGTTTTTGATCTCATTTTCTTTCGATAAATTTTCAATCTGCTGATCTTTTCTCTCTGATTCATACTTGGTTTGCAGTTCAATTGTTTCACGATTTCGCTTTAACTTATTCAACGTATCATTAGCATTAGAATAAGCGATATGATATTTTAGTGCTTCATCTGTTCTTTTCATGGTTTCATTGATTTGATATAAACTGTAATACATCGATTTCCCAAAATGCCACATCAGCTCTTTCATATACATAGGGGGTATCGGATAAAACAGCTCAAGACCATATGTAACCACATATTTCAATGAATCATGCCTGCACCATGAATTCTTTGTTAGCATCTCATTGAAGAGCTTTTCAGATTGCTGATAATATTTCTCAGCAATATTTATTTCGTTATTCTTAAAGTAGAAATATCCCAGTTCGTTGGATGTATACATAGCCCAGTATAAAAATCCCTTTTTTTGATAAAAGTCAAAAGATTTCTGTATGTAAAATACTGCAGTATCAAGATCTCCTTCTGAATGATGAAGATATCCCAACCATGTTGCGACCCGGTATTTCATCGCCTCTATATTTGGATTTAAATCAGGAAATGATAAAGCTTTATGATAATATGCTTTTGCACTATCTGTTTCACCAATTTTCACAAAATAGTTACCGGTAAGCCAGGTTTGTATCATAATTTCGATAATTCCAAAATTATATTTTTTCATAGTCTCAAGAGCTTTAATACCGATCTCCAGTGCTTTATCGTTCAATCCCATCAATGTGTATGTCTCAGCAAATCCAACATACACAGTCAGGCTATCTCTTACATTTCCAACAGTAGCACCTCCTTCCAGGCGTTTCCGGAACTTTTCCAATGCTATGTAGCCATATTCAATCGTTTTTTCATAACTTCTTGCTAAATAATGTGTTTTAGCGATATCATAACATACCCAGGCCGCCGTGTGTTTCTTATCCAGTTTTTCGTAACATGACAGGGCCTTAAGGTAATTGTCCAGTGCCTGCGGATAATTACCCTGGAATTGGAATATGTATCCGTAATTCCGGAAAGCGTTAGCAATCCCTTCTTCGTAATTCAATTCATCTGCCAGGTTCATGGCTTCTTCAGCATAATGTTCACTCAAATCAGACTCTTCAAAAAAAAGGGAACCGGACAGCCTGTTTAATGTATTGACCCGCTCTTCAGTTAGTTGGTCGGGCAAGATAAGTAGAAGGCTGTCGACATTATAGATTTCCAGGTGAATGTATTTTTGGGTAAAGGACAGGAGGGAATAAGAAATTAGCAGTAATATGAGGAGAATTCTTTTGGACATAATGTTTAGTTTCCCGTGATCCTATCAAACAATTCCAGCAATTGTTCGCGCTTACGGGAAGCTACCGGTATTTTGCTTTCATCAGAGAGGATGATATATCCACCATCTGACTTTTCAAATCGTTCTACATGGATCAGGTTTATTAGAAAAGATTTATGTACCCTGAAAAACCCATACTCATTTAACATTTCATCATATTCTTTCAAAGTGTTGGATACCAGTATTTCATTCCCATTTATTAAATGAAAATTTGTATAGTTGTCGTTGGATTCACAATATCCGATATCTTGTATTTTTATCAGGTAAATATTATCGAAGGTTTTGAGGATGATCTTTTTTTTAGTAGTATCATCAGTTTGCATATTATTCTCAAGAGCACCGAGTTGTGTATTAAGTTCTTTTAGTATAAGCTTTTCTGCTTTGTTAACAGCCCGGACCAGGACATCAGGATCAACAGGTTTGAGAATGTAGTCCAGGGCACTGAATTTAAAAGCTTTTATAGCATACTGATCGTAAGCAGTGATAAAAATAAGCTTGAAATCGATAGGTTGGAGATTGTTCAAGAGGTCAAAGCCTGTGCCGTCATCCATCTTTATATCTAATAATATAAGGTCGGGCCGGTGTTTTTTGATGGTTTCCAAACCAGTTTTTACACCTTCAGCAAAGGCCACAACTTTTATGTTTGGACAATACGTAGTAACAAGTTTTTTCAAAGAATGACGTATATGATCTTCGTCATCGATGATGATAGTACGGAGCATTTTAGATGATATTTTTTTCTTAAAGATAATCATATGAAGATAAATAACCAAGCACCAAATTCCAAATTCTAAACTCCAAACTTCAAACCAGTCCTATTTTATTTTAACAACTTTCATCGTAGCTATCTGATCACACACTTGTACGTGGATGAAGTATAATCCTGGCGGAAGACTTGATACATCAATTGTGTTATCTAATAATAATCCTGCAAGCACTTTCTGACCTATTTGATCGTAAATCACTATATCCTCTATTTTTGATCCACCTTTGCATGAAATGGTCAGAATATCCTTTGCCGGATTAGGAAATATTGAAAATTCAGATTCAAAGTTTATGTCTGGGACCCCAATCCACACACAGGCTTCTTCTACTTCTTCCTGGCTATTGCAACCCGTTGCATTATTATGGATTTCAATAGCTCCACCCGGACTAACTAAATATTCACATATACTTTGCACTTCACAAGTAGATAGAGAAGTGTTCCCAGTTATGACTAAGTTGGTGATAGAATTAGCATCAATATTGTCAAGGCCCGATAAACTTGTCAGGGCATTGTTACCAATCAAAAGGCTTCCCCCGATAGAACTCACATTTTCAAGTCCTGACAAACTTGTTAGAGAAGAATTAATACTAATTTCAAGGTTTCCACCAATAGAATTTACATTGTCAAGCCCTGATAAACTGGTCAAATATCCGTTGAAATTACAGTAGTACATAAATCCACCAATTAATAGACTCCCCTCAACAGAAGTAAGATTTTCTAATCCTGATAAACTATTCAGGTCATAGTTGCCTGTAATGTTAATATCTCCCCCGATAGAAGTCACACTGTCCAATCCTGTCAAGCTGGTGAGGATGGGATTGCAAGCAATCCAAAGATTTCCCCCAATGGAAGTCAAATTATCCAGGCCGGTTAAATTTGTCAAGGCAGGGTTGCGGAAAAAACGAAGGTCTCCACCTATGAAAGTCACATTTTCAAGGCCTGATAAACTAGTAAGTGATGGATTGCTCCAAGTATGAAGGAAACCAATTTCCAGACTTCCTCCTATGAATGTCAATACACTTAATCCGTTTAAGTTAGTTAAATCTTCCCAATACCCTTTGATCACAACATCTCCTTCAATCTCTGTACAGTTAGGGTAGTTAGTTTGGAAATTATCTATTTCAGCTTGTGTATTAAATTCAATGCCATCAGGCAAGCATGGTTGAGACAATCCTGTAATTTGACTGAAAATCAGAATAAAGATGATAAGTAATGAATTTTTCATGATAGTATTTTTTAAGCTAACAATTGACGGTAGGCAAATGGCAGTCAACCGTCAACTGCTTTATTGTTTTATTATTTTCTTTGCCACCACTTGGTCCCCAACTTGTAAGCGGCAGAAGTAAATTCCATGAGATATGTATTCCCCATTAAATTGAAATATATAATATCCTGATTGTAAATTTTTATCACAAAGAATAGCCACTTGATTCCCAGTCAGGTCAAATATCTCCAGTTTGATGTATGAATCTTCATTCAGAGTAAAATGGATATTCGTATTTTCATTAAATGGACAGGGGAATATTGTGATTTCCTGTATTTGCTTTTCTGAGATAATTTCATTGTCACCTACACCTTGCATAAAGAAATTGACAATTTGGGTCATCAATTCATCCCTTGTTCCCTGGCTGTTATCATCTAAATGTGCCAGGGCATAGGAAAGGTAAAATGTTTTCTGGCCATATTCACCCTCTCCCTCGATAGCAACCGTTCCATAGTCTTGTTCTTCAAATGAAGCTATGCCATTATCATTGGGTGTCATAAATTCAATATGCCAATACGGGAATTGTGTTGAGTTTGTAAACTCGATGCCTTCACAAATTGAACCTGGCAACCCACCAAGCATATTGATCGTATTTTCGATCTGTTGAAAATCTGTTTCAGCAATACTAAACAACTCTTTTAACTCTTGCAGGTTTGGATAAGCATAATAAGCTTGAATACCGAAAAAAGTGCCGCAATCAATATAAATTCTGCCGGAATTAATTAGATACTCTTTCATAGCTTGAGTCATCTCCATAGTGATGGGAGTGCCTGATCTCAAATCTATATTATAATTACCATAAGACAGAAAAGCTGCATCAAACCCTTTTAACGATGATGGAAAGTGTGTAGTGTAAAACACTTGGTGCCCCTGTTCAACAAGAAATCCGTTAATATAATCTCCACTATAAGCATAGCTGGTGCCTTCTCCCTGGTAAACCAGAAAACCCTGAGGTGCAATCAAAACTTTCAAATCGATTGTAGCTCCCCAGGTTATTTCAACATCCGCAGTTGTGATAAGCTGAAAATTAGCGAAACAGGTAGATTCTGCATCAACAATTATAAATTGAAACACATTGTCCAGCATAAAAAAGTCATCAGCCGGAATGGCTCCCGAACAAGTATCATTCAGAAGTAATATTGTTGGTTCTTCGGTTGTAAGAGTGAAGGTAGCATTATCAGATCCTACACCGTAATTATAATTTCTTAATTTCAAAGTCAAACTGGCAGTATCACCAAGTTCAAGCATATTATTTCCATCAGAATCCTGGAAGGATAGACTATGTAAATCAATGCTTATTTCCTGGTCGAGGGTAACACCAGTATCGGTAAGAGCCTTGTAAGCATTGATCCGACCTGACCCCAACAGATTTTCAAATCCTGGATTGTATGAATCAATAGGATCTGCTGTACCTAGCACCTGTGTAATAACCTGGTCGGCAGACCATTCCGGATGATATGACTTGACCAGTCCCAAAAGACTGGCAACTATGGGTGTTGCACAAGACGTACCACTTGTACAGGAGTATGAATTATTAACATCAGTTGTCAAGAGTTCAAAACCGCCATCCCCTCCCGGTGCACTAACTGTTACATGTGGTCCAAAATTGGAATAACTTGCCTTCTGGTCAATATGATTAAGAGCAGAAACTGCAATAACCCCTGGATACGAAGCCGGATATATATTTTTTGACTGGTTATCGTTAGCCGTAGCAGCGACGATGATGCTTCCCAATCCAATTACATATTCAATTACTTCTTGGTTTGCAAGAGAATTAAATTCATAGCCTCCCCAACTGTTTGAAATAATGTCTGCTCCATTTTCTGCAGCATATATAATTGCATTGTAAGCTTGTGATATTTTGCAATCCCAGCCAGCCTGCACAGGTAATATTTTCAGGTTCCAGCTTATACTGGCAACCCCAATGTTATTATTGGTAGTAGCACTTGCATATCCTCCCATAAGGGTTCCATGCTCCCATTTATATAAGCCTGGTATAGGGCTTGGGTCATTTCCAGATGAAAAGAAATTCCATCCTATAAAATCATCAACAAAGCCATTATTATCATCATCAACACCATTTTCATCACCCAGGTCAAATATCCATTTACCACCGACAAACTCAATTGTTTTACCATCGCCATCATAATCCTCACCCATATTTTGCCATATATTATCTACCAGGTCTTCGTGGTCCCATTCAACACCGGAATCAACAATAGCAATTACAACTTCTTCTGTTCCATTTTCTCCTTTATGGATATCCCATGCCGAATCTGCCTTGATCTGTGGCAGATGATGCAGATCACCATACATTGGATCATTGGGTACTTCAAGAAGATAGTTAACCGGGATGGGTTCTGCGTATTCAATATTTTGATCTTTTGCGAACTCTTCAGCCACTTTGGTTACAGAATACTTTTCAGGAAATGTTATTCTATATATCCTTGAAAGATCGGGCATCCCTTTCTTTAATTTTTCAGGATTGTATCTGAATCTTTTGTCAAGAAGATCAACCTCATACTTGTTTACTTTTAAATCAAGCGAAGGAATATTTAGAAATACATCTCTATTTTGTTTTCTTAATTCCCTAATTCCCTCTTTTACCTTAATAGTAATCATTCCTTTCTGGAACATGGGCTGGAGATCAGCCATTTTTGATGACTTTGTCAATTGACCTTCATTCTTTTCTTTCAGCACCATTGAGGTCATTACTATGAGTATGAGTGCTGCGATTAAAAAATGAAAATTTTTCATAATTACTAGTTTTAGTTTAAGTCACTCAAAGTTAAGGCATCAAAAAGATGAAAATGAGGCAGATTAGTTAATGCAAGGGTTGAGGAAGGGAACGTTTTTGATTAGTAAACCCGCCTACATTCCGTTTTAGTCTGGCATGCAGTTGACGGTAGGCAGAATGACCTTTCCTGAATAAGGATTCTAATTTATAGAGTATGTGTTGATTATAGAGTTTTCTTGAGGAATGTAGCGCAACCAGGTAGCCTGCTTCGTTCTGGACGAAGTTGTCGCGAGTTCTAAACCAGCCTTGACCCAGTATGACAATCTCAGTTGCTCTTGGGCACTTTTATTTCTTGTTAAATGACACACGCCACATCCACACGCAAAGGAAAGCAGTACCAATAAATCCTATGACGTTTATCAGTAACGGCAATTCCCAACCTGCAATAATGACTGATGCATCAGTGATCACTCTTAGTAAATGAAATACGGCAACCACTCCGAAAATGCTTCCAGCAAGCCTTAGCATGAAGTTTTTTGAGTTCATTTAGAATACATTTGTTAATAATATCTGTAAGATACGAATTTTTAGACCGTATAATCGATAATGGATTCCAAAATATCCCTTGATAGCGCGCGTCTCGAGACGCGCGCATGATATAATGATAATTAATAGTCTCACGTCAGAGACGCTCGTTATCCTGTTATTATAACTATATCGTTCCAATTAAAACCCCAAGAGTTATAGCCAAAGAGAATCCTGTAACGAAACCTGTCCATGCCGAATTGGATTTGTTACTTTTAGCTTGCTTTTTATATGCTTCAATATATTCAGGATTGGAGGTATAGTCAGTATTTGTCATGTTGAGCTTTTTGGGACTGGTTGAAGACACTATTATGGCTGTAATAAGGCCTGCCGGCATAAAAAGAAATGAAGGAACAAAAGTACCCCATACTGCTCCACTAAACTTAAGGTTTTTGCAAGCATCTACCCTTGCTCTTAATTGAATGTCTGATAATTCTCTATAATTCTTTATAACATAGCCCTTGGCCATATAATAGGCTATTGCTTTCTTATTATTATGCTCAACATAATAAACCTGATTAATGTGAATCTTTTGCCATTCTTTTGGATTATCTATGCTTTTATATGCCAGATACATAAAACCCTTTTCCACTTTAGGTTTATACTTTTTAATGTTGATTGTCTGACCATTTTCAGTATGAAGAACTTTTTGAGAAAAAAGGCTAATACTAAAAAAACATTGCCAATAGAATAATTCCCAGATTTTTTAATTGTTTCGTTTTCATAATATTTGATTTTGGATTAATAA
>CAZDWF010000026.1:0-33459 GCA_964508895.1 uncultured Bacteroidales bacterium | reverse complement strand
ACCGTGCAATGGTGAAAGTTTATCTTAATGATTCCATTGGTGCCTTAAATGACTAGATATAATATAATCAACATGCACATTATTAGCAAGGAGGTAATCAATTACTTTTTTGTGAATGCTTCAAAACTATCATAACCGAAAATTGAGAAAATATCATAAAGACAAAATCTAATGATATCATCCAGGAGGATAATGTATTTCTTATCACCTTCATCAGGAAGGCGTAAGAACCGGGAAACAGTTTCTATTGGCAGGCTAACCAGAGCATAATTATTCTCAATTTCTTCTTTCTCGCTTCTTAATTCAACTGCCAGATGAATAGTGTCATCTTTTAATTTTGAAAGATCAGCGACATTTTCCAGCATTAAAGGAAAAAGATATGGCCTCACGTTATCCTGAAAATAATTTTTTACGAACTCTCCCTGGTTTTCATTTAATAATGTTTCATCAATAATAAAGATGTTCTCTTTTTCAAGAAGCTTAACAAGTATATCATATGTTTTAGTGAATTTTTTTTCCTGAATCTCAACTTTGTCATTAATCTCATTAAGCAAAGTTTCCGTTTTAGTATCTTTTAAGTCTTTTGAATGTTCATAATTCAGCAACCTTCTCATGGTTGCAACTCTCACTCTGAAAAACTCATCACGATTATTTGAATAAATTCCCATGAACCTCATTCTTTCAATCAATGGTGTGTTTTCATCCATTGTTTCCTGGAGGACTCTGTCGTTAAAATCCAACCAGCTTATTTCACGGTTGATGAATTCTTTGTTTTTCATACCTTAAAATTACAAAATAAGGGGAAGTATTATTGGCTAATTTACAAAAGAAGTACTTATAGTGCTTAAAGAATTTTTGGATAGACTATGAAATCTGTTTTCCTGTCAGCACTGATAACGTCTTCCCAGCGATCGGTATCAAAAGATACACTAACTACTCCTGAAGTTGGCAACCAATCAATTTTATTATCCAGGAAATGATTTGCAAAGGAGGTGAAAGTAGGATTATGACCCACCAGCATTAAAGCATCACATTTTTCAGGAAGGTCAAAAAACTGATTATAAAGTTTATCCGCATTGGCATGATAAATCTGACGCTCTACTTTTATCTCATTCAGGGGATAATTTAATGCATGTGCAATAATCTTTGCTGTTTCCAGAGCCCTTATAGCATGACTGGATATAATATAATCAACATGCACATTATTAGCAAGGAGGTAATCAATTACTTTTTTGGTCCTTTTTTTCCCTTTTTCCAGTAGAGGGCGCTCGTCATCAGCTAAATCAGGGAAGTTCCAGGAAGATTTAGCATGCCTAACCAGATATAAAGTTTTCATTTTCTGCAATTTAATATTATGACAAATATAAGTATAGGAGAATGAAAATCTTTGATTGTATTATTAAGTTATTATAAATTATTTAAACAAATATTGGTAAGCAGATGCCGAATACCGGATGCCGGATACCTGATACCTGATACCTGATACCTGATACCTGATAAATAAAACAACTATACTCTACGAACTATCACTGATCTAAGATCTAAAATCTAAGGTCTAAAGTCTATAATCTAAGGTCTATAATCTATTGTGCAAACATTGGAAACTCCTTCATCATCTTATTAACTCTTTTCTTTACTGAGTTGATAGCATCTTCATTTTCGATATCTGAAATTACTTCATCTATCATATCCACAATTGGAACCATATCTTCTTCAACCAATCCTCTGGTTGTGATAGCTGGAGTTCCAACTCTCAATCCTGATGTCTGGAATGGCGAACGGCTGTCAAAAGGAACCATGTTTTTATTTACAGTGATATCAGCGAGAACAAGTGTATTCTCAACTTTCCTTCCTGTTAATTCAGGGAATTTATTTCTAAGGTCAATAAGCATAAGATGGTTATCAGTACCTTCTGAGATAACATGATATCCTTTATTAACAAATGCCTCTGACATTGCAGTTGCATTTTTCTTTACCTGTAGCATATACTGAAAAAATTCATCAGTAAGAGCTTCTCCAAATGCTACTGCTTTCGATGCGATAACATGCTCCAATGGCCCGCCCTGAATTCCTGGGAATACAGCTGAGTTAAGGACTGTACTCATAGGTTTGATCACACCCTTAGGTGTAGATAATCCCCATGGATTTTCAAAGTCTTCACCCATCAGAATAAGTCCACCTCTTGGCCCACGAAGGGTTTTATGTGTAGTTGTTGTAATGATATGACAGTGTGGCACTGGATCATTTAACAATCCTTTAGCAATCAATCCAGCAGGATGAGCAATATCTGCCATCAGGATAGCATCTATCTTATCTGCAATATCTCTCATACGCTCAAAATCCCAGTCGCGGGAATATGCAGAAGCACCTGCAAGGATAAGTTTTGGCTTTTCCTTCAGAGCAATCTCTTCCATCTTATCATAATTGATTGTACCTGTATCTTCATCTACTTCATAAGCAATTGGCTGATAAAGAATCCCTGAACTATTTACTGCTGATCCATGTGAAAGATGACCCCCATGTGATAAATCTAATCCCATAAATTTATCACCCGGCTTCAAACAGGCAAGAAATACAGCCATATTAGCCTGAGCACCTGAGTGAGGCTGAACATTTGCATATTCAGCTCCAAACAATTCTTTTGCTCTGTCTATAGCAAGCTGCTCTGTTTCATCCACAAACTGGCAACCACCATAATATCTTTTTCCCGGATAACCCTCAGCATACTTATTGGTCATCACTGATCCTAATGCTTCCAGCACCTGGTTGCTAACAAAATTCTCTGATGCTATAAGCTCAATTCCGTATAATTGTCTTTCTTTTTCCCTCTGTATGGAATCAAAAACAGCAGTATCTCTTTTCATAATTGATTTGATTTATGGAATTATCAATTTCTAACATTTATATTCAGTGCAAAAATAGTAAAAATTGCAAAAACATTTCCCATTAATTATACGTTTAAAAAGTATGCAGCTTTGAAACTTAATCTGATTTCTATCGTAGATCAGGTATATATATTATCATCAAGGGATATTATACTTGCCATGTTGAAGACAAATTCTATAATAAGGACTTTAGCTCTCATCACTATTATACTATTATATATTTTCAGTACCTCCTGTAAGAAAGAAGAAGAACGTGAACTGATAATCCTGAATGAGTTTTCAAAGAAATTTTTACCTAAGTATGACACCCTGTATTTCAAATTTCATCATGACACAAGACGGTATAAGCTGGCTATTGATGTATATTATTATGAAGAGGTTGTATTAGAAACTAATTCAACGCACCATAAATTGACAACAATCGTTGAACACTACTATAAAAAATTCACTTCTACTACTCATCACCTGATATATCATTTATATGTAAATGCTAGCCAGGGTGGTCATTGTGATGTAATGAAGATCACAATTGTAAACAAAGTATCCGAAAGATCATATGAAATTCCATTTACTCTCTATCAGAACAATATGGAATCAGAATTTCCGCTTTTACAGAAATCCGAAAATATCTCTGTTGGTGAACCTTTGATAGACAGCACATATTACATAAATTACGATAATTACAATTATTTCTTTCTTGAGTATCATAGCTTACTTAATTATACATTTGAGGATAAAATATGGCTGTACATTTTAGAGTAATTCCCGTTTGAAAAGATAGTAATACATTAAACTGAGCTTTATAATTCTCTGAAATTCTTAATTCCGATATGGTTTGAAGCCTATCATGCTTATTTTAATAATTATCTTTATACAATTAAAGCGAATTAGCAGAGTTATAAAAATTGATGAGTAACAGATCAGCTAATATCATCTTTTTCATTCTCATTTCAGTTATGGCAACCCATTCTCAAAATTATCTTCATTGCCTTGCTGCTAATGCAGATGCTGATATTCTCCTGCAATGGGAAACTCCAGTGAGTTCATCTGATTTTAACACCTATGTCATCTATCATTCCAATGGTAGTATGGGAGGAATATACTCTGCAATTGCAACATTAACAAATTACAATACTAGCAGTTATTTGCATGCTGGGGCAAATGCAGATTCTGAGTCTCAGTTTTATTTTATTGAAACAAATCTTAACAGTGGTGGGAGCATTATAAGTGATACGCTTAAAAGCATGCACCTCTCTATTAATACCGGAGTTGGAGATGTTGAGTTAAACTGGACTGTTCCCAGAACACCGCCATTAAGCAGCTGGGATGATGAATATCAGATCTGGATGGAATACCCTCTTAATAACTGGACCCAAATTGGAAGCAGTATTACAACAAACTATTTCTATGAAATACAGGTTTGTGATGATTCATTATCTTTCAGAATCGACCTGAATGATAATTTTGGCTGCAAATCGGTGAGTAATTACAATGGTGGTGTATACCAGGATATTACAAAACCACCTATGCCTGTTATTGATTCTGTTAGTGTCGACCAGGCAATAGGAAAAGCAATCGTTGGCTGGGAGGTAAACCCTGCAACTGATACAAAGGCTTATATTATATATAAATACATTAATACTAGCTGGATCATTATTGATACTGTAGATGGCAGATTTAATACCTCATATACAGATCCTAATTCATCACCATGCAGTATAATAGAATCATATGCATTAGCGGCATTCGACAGTTGTGGGAATAAAAGCCTTGGTACATTTTTAATTCCACAACAAACTATTAGCCTGAGTTCTGTTGATTACAATGCCTGCATACCTTCTCATACCTTAAACTGGACCGAATACATAAATATGGAGCCGGGTATTGATGGATATGAGATTTATCTAAGTACCAATGGTTCTGTATATCAACCCATCGGGCAAACATCATCAGGTACGAGAACCTATATAAATACTAATATTCAATATGGCAATCAATATTCATATTTTATCAGGGCATTTAATAATAGTAATGAAAAGACATCATCATCCTGCATAAAAAGCCATTATGCCCGTCAATACCACTTACCACAATTTAATTATGTTGCGAATGTTACAGTAATTAATAATCAATTTATTCAAATCAGTTCATATTTAGATAACTCGGTAAGTATTAATAAGGTAATTCTCAGAAGGAGTTCCGGGCAATCGGGCAATTTTGTGGAAATTGATTCTACATCCGGGATAACAGGAAATATGATCATTTTTGATGATCTTTCCGTAGATATTAATACTACATCTTACGAATATGATATAATTTTAAAAGACAGTTGCTCATACAATAAAGAATCATCAAATACAATTAACTCTGTCTTATTACGAGCTCAGATGCTGGATGCGTCAAATATCAAACTTACATGGAATGAGATCTTCGGATGGGATGGGATGCTTGAAGAATATATACTTTACAGAAAAGTAAATAATCAGTCGAATGTTGATATTGTTGCTGCATTGGGGCCAACAGACCACGAATACACAGATGATATAAGCAGTTTAAATCTGCAGGGTGAAACATTTACCTATTTCCTGGAAGCAAAAGAAGGCCCTGGAAATATTTATGGATTTCAGGAATCAAGCCTTTCAAATGAAGCAAGTATTAAAGAGGATGCAACACTATTCTTCCCAAATGCATTTAAACCTTCAGGAATAAATAATATTTTTAAGCCTGTAGGAATATTTGTAAATCAGAGAAATTATCTGCTACAGATATATAACAGATGGGGTGAATTACTATTTGAAAGCAAGCTGTTTCAGAATGGCTGGAGCGGGCAGAAAAACGGAAAAAACTTACCATCAGGAGTTTATATGTACATTGTTAGCTACAGCGATTCAGATGGTAAAAACTTTCAGCACAAAGGCTCCTTCGTCCTGATCCGCTAGCCTCCAGGCAAATTGTATAATTAGCCCTTCCTGAATTTTGTTTATTTTTTCTGTAAACCTATTTCATGACATACTGTTCACTTTAAACTTTTTTAACATCAATCATTTCAACAATTTTCCTACCTTTGCAGGTCAAAAAGAAGACGTTATGTTCATTGATCCAGATAAGTTTATTGGCGAAGGTTTAACATACGATGATGTATTAATAATACCTTCCTACTCAGAAGTACTTCCAAAGGATGTTGATATCAGCTCATCCTTTTCAAGAAATGTTAAGCTTAACATACCCATTGTATCTGCAGCCATGGATACGGTTACAGGAGCTAAGATGGCAATTGCCATTGCCCAGGAAGGCGGCATCGGTGTTTTGCATAAAAATTTGACTATTGAAGATCAGACCAACGAAGTACGAAAAGTAAAACGTGCCGAAAATGGAATGATACTCGATCCTATAACACTCAGTGCTGAAGCCCTTGTAACTGATGCACTTGATATTATGAAGGAATACAGCATTGGAGGTATTCCTGTGGTTAATGACAGAAGGGAACTTGTGGGCATTATAACTAACCGGGACCTGAGATTTGAAGAAAACATGGACAGGCCTGTTTCTGAGCTTATGACAAAAGAAAACCTTATTACTGTTTCGGAGTTTATAGATTTCAAACAAGCAGCTCAGATTCTTCAGGAACACAGGATTGAAAAGCTTCCTGTGCTTGACAAAAACAATAAGTTGGTTGGTCTCATCACTTACAAAGATGTTATTAAGATTAAGGTTAGGCCTAATGCTTATAAAGATAGCAGGGGCCGTCTTATGGTAGCTGCAGCTATTGGAATTAGTGCTGACACCATTGACAGAGCCCAGGCTCTCATTGATGCAGATGTGGATGCACTTGTTATTGACACAGCACACGGACACACTAAAGTAGTGATAGAACATGCGAAAATGATAAAGAAACGCTTTCCTGATACTGATCTTGTTGTAGGTAATATAGCAACTGCTGAAGCGGCGAAAGACCTTCAAAAAGCTGGTGTTGATGCTGTTAAAGTAGGTATTGGCCCCGGGTCAATTTGTACTACAAGAGTTATAGCAGGAATAGGTGTTCCACAGCTTTTCGCCATCAATACGGTAGCCATGGCCCTTAAAGGTAGTGGCATCCCTGTTATTGCAGATGGTGGAATTCGTTATACCGGAGATATCCCTAAAGCACTTGTGGCAGGAGCTAATTCCATCATGGCAGGTTCACTTTTTGCAGGAGTGGATGAATCTCCTGGTGAAACTATCATTTTTGAAAGTAGAAAATTTAAGTTATATCGTGGTATGGGCTCTATTGAAGCTATGCAGAAAGGTTCTAAAGACCGCTATTACCAGGATGCTGAAGATGATATTAAAAAACTGGTTCCTGAAGGCATCGTCGGAAGGGTACCTTATAAAGGAATGCTTTCTGAAGTGATATTACAAATGGTTGGCGGATTAAGAGCAGGTATGGGATATGCCGGCGCTAAGAATATAGAGGAGCTTCAAAAAGCAAAATTCATTAAGATCACATCTGCAGGTGTTACTGAAAGTCATCCTCATGACATTACCATTACAAAAGAAGCACCTAATTACAGTAGATAATAAATAAACAAATAAAACACTAAAAAAGAAAAATTAAGATGATGAAAAAAGTTATCAATATCTTTATTCTCACAGGATTTGCAATCTTGGTGATATCATGCAGCCTGTTTCAGAAAACAGCCAAAGATGATACTCCACAATCAGAAGAAAAAGGAGACATCCTGTTAACAGTTGGTGATGATGAAGTTACTGCAGAAGAATTCATGAATATTTATAACAAGAATAACATTAATAACGATAATGTTGATAAAAAATCCATTGACGAATACCTCGACCTTTATATCACTTTCAAACTGAAGGTAAAAGAAGCAAGGGATCTTGGAATGGATACTGTTGATTCTTTCGTTAAAGAACTTGATGGTTACAGGGAACAACTGGCTGAACCCTATTTCATTGATGAAAAAGTAAATGAAGACCTGCTTAAGACAGCATATGAAAGAATGCAAACCGATATTCGTGCAAGCCATATACTTATTAAGTTAGATCAAAGTGCATCTCCTAAAGATACACTGGCAGCTTATAACAAGATCATTGAATTGAGAGACAGAATTATCAATGGAGAAGACTTTGGGGCAGTCGCAGAAGCTGAATCTGATGACATCTCTGCAAGAGACAGGCCTGCGCAACAGGGCAGACCGGCTCGTAAAGGAAATCATGGCGATCTTGGCTATTTTTCTGTCTTTGACATGATCTACCCCTTTGAAGAGGCCGTTTATCACACTGAGGTTGGAGATATTTCTACGCCTGTTCGTACAATTTACGGCTATCACATTATTAAAGTTACTGATAAACAACCTGCTCTCGGACGAGCCCAGGTTGCACATATTTACTTGTCATTCCCTAATAGTCCTAAGGCAGAAGATTCAATTAATAATGAAGCTAAAATCAATGAGGTATATCAGAAATTGCAAAATGGGGAAGAATGGAACACTCTTGTAACTGAATATTCCAACGACAAAGGCTCCATTGAGAAAGGTGGTGTATTACCTTGGTTTGGAGCAAACAGAATGGTTCCTGAATTTATTCATAATGTAAAATTATTACAGGATTCAGGGCAATATTCTCCTCCTATCCTTACTATGTTTGGCTGGCATATTATTCAGCTGAAAGAACGCAAAACCCCTGGTTCATATGAAGAAGAAAAAGAAAACCTGAAGAGAAGACTCATTAAAGATGCAAGGGCAAACAAAAGTAAAGAAGCTGTAATTAAACAGATCAAAAAGGAATATGGCTATAAAGATTATGGCCGTGATAACCTGGATGAACTATATGCAACTGTAGATACTACCATACTGCAAAATCAATGGAAATCAGAGAAAGCCAGGAAACTTAATAAACCATTGTTTCAGATAGGCGATGAAGTTTATTCTCAGAATGACTATGCTGTATATCTTGAGAAAAAGCAAATTCAAAGAGGAATAAAACCACCTGAAACTTTCTTCTTTGATCTTTATGAAGATTATACTGATGAGATGTGTATTGATTATGAAGATGCAAATCTGGAAAACAAATATCCTGAATTCAGGTTGTTAATGCAGGAATACAGAGATGGAATACTACTTTTTAATCTGATGGATAAGAGAGTATGGTCAAAAGCTGTACAGGATACTACTGGACTTAAGGAATTTTACCAGAACATAAAAGATAAATATATGTGGGAAGATGAACGACTCTTAACAACTATATATATTGTAAACCCTGAAACTGATCCTGATAAAGTTAAAGAAGAAGCTAAAGCAGGAACTGAGACAGCAATGATCAAAAAGAAATTCAATTCAGGAGATAAAAAAAATAATGTATTTATCGATGAGGAAGTGTTCATTAAAGGAGATAATGCACTTATAGATGAATTAAGCTGGGCAAAAGGTATCACTCAAAACTACCAGATAATAGATTATCCTGCATTTAAATCAAACAATGAAATAAACGACGGCGCAATGTTTTTCATCAGGATAAACGATGTAAGAGGACCAGAACCAAAATCATTGGATGAGATCAGAGGAATTGCTACTTCCGAATACCAGAAATATCTTGAAGAAGAATGGATCGAAATCCTTAATGGAAAATATGAAGTAATTATAAACGAGGAAGTCCTTTCAAAAATAAAGAATCAATAGTTTTGAAAAAACTCAGACATCTGCTGATACTTTTATTAATTGCTTGCCATCCAACAAGTGATAATAGTGAAGAAAATGTATTGGCAAGAGTTTATGACGAATACTTATACGAATCTGAAGTAATTGGACTGGTACTACCAGGCACCAGTTCCAGAGACAGCCTGATCCTGGTAAAGAATTATATCAGCAACTGGGTCAAGAATAAAGTTCTTATTTATAAAGCTGAAGAAAATCTAACCGACGAACAAAAAGACTTTAGCAATCAACTTGATGAGTATAAAAATTCTTTGCTGGTTTTTGAATATGAGAAAATACTACTCGATAAAGAGCTGGATACAATTATATCTGATGATGAGATGTTAACATTCTATACTGAGTTTCAAAATAATTTTCCTTTAAGGGAAAAGCTTTTCCAGATAAGGTATATCAGTATTAATGAAAGTGATTTTAACTCAGATATCAGAAATTATTTTCTCGACACTTCAAAGGTATCCCGGGATACTTTATATAAATTACTGCCTGGAGTATCTGAAAACTTCGATATTGAATCGGGCATATGGTATAATCGCTTGGAGCTTAAAAGAAAATTTCCAATGATCAGAGCATATGACGATGAGGCTTATATCACAGGAGCTTATTTTGAACTGAATAAAAATCCTGAACTTATTATGCTTAATATTTCCGCTATTCACGATATTGGTGAACATACTCCATTTATGCATATTAAACCTCAGGTCAGGGAAATTATTCTAAACAAAAGAAAAAGCATATTCCTGAAGCAAGTCAAACAGGAAATTTTAGAACAGGCTCTTAGTAAAAACGAATTGGAAATATATTAATTTGATACAATATTAGTTTTAACCCACGTTATTAATTTTATGATAAAATATTACAAAAACCTTATATTAAGCCTTTTAGTTTTTTCCATACCCTTTTATAGTTTTTCTCAGGATAAGGTTATTGATCAGGTGGTCGCTACCGTTGGAAAGAATATTATTCTTGAATCTGATATTGAGAATCAATATTATACATACAGGATGCAGGGAAATATTTCAGGAGGTGAAAGTACTGTAAAATGCCAGATCCTTGAAAGTTTACTCTTTCAAAGCCTGCTGTTAAACAAAGCAGAAGTTGATAGTATTGAGATTACTGAATCTCAGATTGAATCCTCTATGGATCAGAGGTTAAGATATTTCATTGCCCAGTTTGGATCAAAAGAGGCTTTTGAGGATTATTATGGAAAGACCATTATTGAGTTTAAGGAAGAATTCAGAGATGAAATCAGAAACCAGTTGCTTATTGAGTCTGCTCAGCTAAGTATAACAGCAAATGTTAATGTTACTCCATCAGCAGTAAGAAAATTCTTTAACACTATACCTACTGATAGTCTTCCATTGATAAACTCTGAAGTTGTTATCGGGCAAATTGTCAAAAATCCTCCGATAAGCATTGAGCAAAAACTTATTATTAAGGAAAGGCTCCGTGGACTTCGAAACAGGATTCAACAAGGTGAGTCCTTTTCAACATTGGCGATTCTGTATTCAGAAGATCCCGGTTCAGCTAAAAAAGGAGGTGAACTTGGCCTTTATGGCCGTGGCGAACTCTATCCTGAATTTGAAGCTATAGCTTTCAAATTAAAAAAGGGTGAAGTTTCAGAAATTGTTGAAACAGAAGCAGGCTTTCATATCATTCAGTTTATTGAACGTAGAGGTGAATATGTTAATGTTCGCCACATTCTATTAAGGCATAAAGTTTCTCCGGAAGAACTTCTGCAGGCAAAACTGAAACTTGACACAGTTGCACTACTTATTAAGAGTGACAGTTTAACTTTTGATGAAGCTGTAATAAAATACTCTGATGATCCCAGTAAAAATAATGGCGGTTTACTTATCAACCCAATGACCGGTACTACACGTTTTGAAGCAGCTCAGCTTGACCCAAGTGTTTCCTTTGTAATTGATAAGCTAAAAGTAGGACAGATCTCTCAGCCTGTTCTAATGGAGACCGAAGATAAAAGGGAAGCATACAGAATTCTTTACCTCAAAAGAAGAACTCTGCCTCACCGTGCTAACCTCGAAGAAGACTATAATATAATACAGGATTGGGCTCAGCAGGACAAGCAACAGAAAGCATTTTCTGAATGGGTAAAAAGGAAGGTGAAGAAAACTTACGTTAATATAATTGATAAATACAAAGACTGCGAATTTGACAACGAATGGTTTTAATTGATACACTATGAATTTTAAATCTGATGTAGAAGCTATTGACACTTTTGTTTCTAAATACAATGCACTAAAAGATGAGATTGGAAAAGTAATTGTTGGGCAGGATGAAGTTGTAAAAAATCTCGTAATTTCTATTTTCAGCCGGGGACATGGTTTGTTAGTGGGGGTTCCAGGACTGGCAAAAACTCTAATGGTAAACACTATAGCGAAAGCATTAGGATTGGAATATAAGAGGATACAATTCACTCCTGACCTTATGCCTTCTGATATTATTGGAACAGAGATCCTGGATGAGAATAGAAAATTTAAGTTTATTAAAGGACCTGTTTTTGCAAACATCATACTGGCAGACGAGATAAACAGAACACCACCTAAAACCCAATCTGCATTATTGGAAGCCATGCAGGAAAAAGCAATTACCGTTGCCGGCCAGCATTATCAATTACAGGAACCATTTTTTGTTCTGGCAACACAAAACCCAATTGAACAGGAAGGTACATATCCATTGCCTGAAGCACAATTAGACAGGTTTATGTTCAACATCTGGCTTGATTATCCATCATCACAGGAAGAGATTGATATTGTTAAAAGTACTACCAGCGATGAAGACCCCGAGATAAATATTATACTTTCAGCAGAAGAAATCATCTACTATCAGAAACTAATTCGTAAGATACCTGTTCCTGACAATGTTTATGAATATGCTGTTAATTTATCAACTAAGACAAGGCCTCATAGAGAGGGATCTCACAAATTAGCTGATGAATACCTTACCTGGGGTGCAGGTCCCAGAGCTTCACAGTATATGATCATTGGTGCAAAATGCCATGCAGCAATTTCAGGGAAATATTCACCCGATATTGAAGATATACAGGCTGTGGCAATTCCCATTTTAAGACATAGAATTGTTAGAAACTACAAAGCAGAAGCAGAAAATATAAGCATCGAAAATATCATCAACGAATTGATGAAAATATAAGAAATTATCATCTTTATAAATAAATTTACGATGAAGAAAAAAAGATTATTTATCCTGATTTCAATTATTGCAGTTTTTATTATTGCCCTGATCATTATCTTTAACAGTGGCGAGAAAACCGCTGAAATGATTACAACAGAAGTTGAATTCGGTGATTTTCAAATCAATGTAACAACAACTGGTGAACTTGAAGCTAAAAATTCTGAAAAAATACTGGGACCAACAGGTTTGAGAAATTTCAGGATCTGGGAAATTAAAATTGAAGACATTATTCCTGATGGAACAGTTGTTGATTCCGGAGATTATGTAGCATCTCTTGATAAAACCGAACTTGCAAATAAACTTAAAGACAAAGAAATTGATGTTGAACAATTTGAAACTCAGTTTATCAAGATCCAGCTTGATACAACCCTTGAATTACGACAAGCCAGGGATGAGCTTATTAATCTTAAATATAACCTGGAAGAAAGACAAATAGCAGTTGACCAATCTATATACGAACCTCCTGCAACACAGCGACAGGTTCAGATTGACCTGGACAAAGCAAATAGAGCATATCAGCAGGCTCAAAGTAATTATATCATAAGAAAAAATAAGAAAATAGCTGAGATGCAGGAAATTTCAGCCAGTCTACGTAAGGCCAGGCAGGAATATGACAAGATGAAAGTAATTGAAAACAGTTTCAGGATCTACGCGCCTAAGTCAGGAATGGTTATTTACAGAAGAAGATGGGACGGGCAAAAACAAGGAATTGGATCATCTGTAGGTGTCTGGGATCCTGTTGTTGCTGAACTTCCAGACTTAACTACGATGCAATCGAAAACTTATGTTAACGAGATTGACATTAGCAAAGTGTCTGTCGGACAGGATGTTGAAGTTGGGGTGGATGCTTTTCCTGACAAATCATATACCGGATTTATTACCGAAGTGGCCAATATTGGTGAACAGCTGAGAAATACTAATGCAAAAGTTTTTGAGGTGATAATAGAAGTTAATGAATATGACTCTATTCTTCGCCCTGCCATGACAACCAAAAACATGATCATTACTGATATTATCGACAGTGTATTATTCATACCTATAGAATGTGTCCATGCAAACGACAGCATGACATACGTATTCACCGGCAACAGGAAAAGGCAGGTGATTACAGGCAAAAGCAATGAAAATAATATTATCATCAAAGAAGGATTATTAAAAGGTGAAGATGTTTCTCTCAGCATTCCGGATAAACCTGATGATCTTAAGATTGTTTTCCTCGATCCTGAAATTGTTGAAAAATATGAAAGAGAAAAAGACTCTATCAAAAATGCAGGAATACAAACAAAGCCTGATATGGACAAAGAAGATTTTATGAAAAAGATGAAAGGTGGCGGGTTGAAAAATATGAGTAAAGATGATATGCAAAAGATGAGAAAGGCTGACAACAGTGGGAAAAAATCCGGTGGAAAGAAAAAATAATAAAATCTTATTACCGTGTACAGATATCTACAAATATTATCTATAGCGCTCGAAGCAGTTGCAGCCAATAAATTCAGGTCGTTTCTCACTACCCTTGGTATTATCTTCGGTGTTGCGGCAGTTATAGCCATGATGGCCATAGGTAGCGGAGCAAGAAAAGAGATACTCGACCAGATCAAGCTTGTCGGGGTTAACAATATTGTTATCACTCCTGGTACTTCCGAGTCATTTGAAGAAGATGATGATGATGAAGGAAAAACTGCCAAAAAGAAATATTCTCCCGGACTTACACTTGCTGATGCAATATCATGCATGGATGTTCTACCTACAGTCCTCGCAGTAAGCCCTGAAGTTACCTATGAAACCTTCATTATCAAGGATGGGGTCAGGAGAAATGCAAAACTAAATGGTGTTACACCTGAATTCTTCGATGTGTATAATCTCACCTTGCAGGAAGGTACATTTATCACTGATGAGCATTTAAAAAATAAGAGTGCGGTATGTATTATCGGACCAACTATTAAGGCTAAATTCTTTTCCCAGGAAAATCCTATTGGCAAATACATTAAATGCGGACATGTCTGGCTTAAAGTAATTGGTATTCTTGAAGACAGAAAAGTAAGGGATGAAGACAGGAAAGATTTGGGAGTTAGTGATTTTAATAATAATATTTATGCTCCTCTTGAAACTGTACTACTTCGGTTTCAAGACAGGTCAATTGTCAACTCACAATCATTATTTGGTGGCGGAAGCAGTATATCTATAAGAGGAGGAAGGATATCTTTCTTTTCTTCAGGAGGTGGTGATGAGGGCTCTAACAAAAATCAACTTGACAAGATAGTTGTACAGGTTGATGAGAGTGCAAACCTGATGCCAACTACAGAGGTTATTATGAGGATGCTGATAAGAAGGCATCAGGGCATGGAAGATTTTGAAATAAAAATTCCTGAATTGCTATTAAAGCAAGAACAAAGGACTAAAGATATTTTTAATATTGTACTTGCTGTAATTGCAGGCATTTCTCTGATCGTTGGAGGTATAGGCATTATGAATATCATGCTGGCTTCGGTGATGGAGAGGACCAAGGAAATTGGTATTCGACAAGCCACAGGTGCCAGAAAAAAAGATATAGTTATACAGTTCCTTCTTGAAGCAATATTCCTCAGCGTGATAGGTGGTGTCATTGGTATTTTTACAGGAGTGCTGTTTGCAAAGATCATTATGGAAACCACCGGGATACTTACCATTATTTCTGCTTTATCAATTATTGTCTCTTTTGGTGTATCAGCCGCTATCGGAATTGTGTTTGGATATATGCCAGCCAAAAGAGCCTCAGAAAAAGATCCTGTTGTTTCACTTCGTTACGAATAAGATATAATCATGAGAATCATACCATTATTAATTACAGTTCTTCTAATTGCAGGGTTTAATTCCTCTGCTCAGGACAATGAAAATAAGCTCTCACTTGATGATGTAATTTATATTGCGAAACAGCAATCTCCTGAAGCATTGATTGCAAAACACAGGTTCAGAAACAGCTACTGGAATTTCAGGAGATACAAAGCCGATTACCTTCCGTCATTACTTCTTTCAGGAAATCCGAAGTTTGAAAACAGGATTAGAAAAACTGAAAGTGAATTTGGAGATCAATATAATGAATACCGAAGCTCAGATGTTGATCTTGACATGTCCCTAAGGCAAAACATAATCGGAACCGGTGGTACCCTATCCCTAAATACCGGATTGAACAGAAATGACAATTTCATTGAAGATATTGTTACATACAATTCAAACATTGTTTACCTGAATTATTCTCAACCCATATTCCAGCATAATACATTCAAATGGGAAAAAAGGATAGAACCAGTGAAGTACAATAAAGCAAAAAGAAAGTACCTGGAAGATATGGAGAATGTATCTATTACAGCAGTTAATTACTTTTTTAATTTGTTGTTGACACAGATAGACAGAGAGATAGCCTTTAAAAATCTACACAATTATGACACCTTATATAAAATAGCCATTGGCCGCTACAATCTTGGAAAAATAGCAGAAAGCGAGCTTTTGCAACTTGAATTGAATTATCTGAGAGCACAGGCTGCTGTTGAGAATACCGAACTTGATCTCGAGAATAATTTATTCAAATTGAAGTCATTCCTCAGGATCAAAGATGATGTAAAAATTGAACTCTCCCCACCCAAAGAAACATTTCATTTTGCTGTTAATGCATCTAAAGCAATTGATGAAGCAAAAAGCAATACAAGCACAGCTCTTGATTTTGAGGAGAGAAGCCTTGAAGCCGAAAGTTTGCTGAATGAAGCTATAATGGATAACAGATTTGATGCTGATCTTAATGCTTCATTTGGATTAAACCAGAGTGGAAACACACTTCCCGGAGCTTACACTCAGCCTACTAATTCACAAATACTGGGTTTAAGTTTTATAATCCCTATATTAGATTGGGGTGTTGGAAAGAGTCGTGTAAAAATGGCTGAATCAAATCAGGAATTAGTGATGACTTCTATTGAGCAGGAAAGGATAGATTTTGAACAAAATATCTTTTTAACCGTTATGCAATTTAACATGCAGAAAAATAAGCTCTATATTGCTGCAAAATCTGATACCGTTGCACAGAAAAGATATGATGTTACACAAAAACGCTATCTGATTGGAAAGGTAAATGACATTCTTGATCTGAATCAGGCTCAAATAGATAATGATAATTCAAAAAAAGACTATTACAGATCCCTGCGAAATTACTGGCAGAATTATTATGAGCTTCGAAAATTAACCCTGTATGATTTTCAAAATAATCTTAAAATAAATTTCGATATAGAAAAAATAGGATATATTGATTAAAAGATACAAGATACAAGATGCAAGATACAAGATGCAAGATACAAGATGCAAGAATCCAGTGACCAGCGACCAGTGACTAGTGACTAGTGACTAGTCAATAAACTATAAAGTTTAATAATTATTTAATAACTCTGAACATAAACATTAAACATTAAAATAAATTAATTATGGCAGTTTTAGTAGGAAAAAAAGCCCCATTATTCGAAGCAGATGCTGTTGTAAATGGTGGTGAATTCGTTGAAAAATTCTCTTTGGAACCATACATTGGTAAAAATCATGTGGTATTTTTCTTTTACCCACTTGATTTTACTTTTGTTTGTCCGACAGAAATTCTGGCATTCCAGAAAAAGATCGAAGAATTCGAAAAAAGAAATGTAGTTGTTGTAGGTTGTTCCATCGACTCAAAGTTCTCACACTGGGCATGGCTGAACACACCTGTTGATAAAGGTGGTATACAGGGAGTTAAATTCCCATTGGTTGCTGACCTTTCAAAAACTATCTCAGAGAATTATGATGTTCTTGCAGGAGAATATGACTATAATGAAGACGGTGAAATGGAATTCGAAGGTGATGCAGTAGCATACCGCGGATTGTTCCTTATAGACAAACAGGGAATTGTTCGTCATCAGGTTGTAAACGACCTTCCACTTGGAAGAAGCGTTGATGAAACACTCAGGATGGTTGACGCACTTCAGTTCTTCGAAGATAACGGAGAAGTTTGTCCGGCCGACTGGCACAAAGGCGACGATGGCATGAAGGCAACTGCTGATGGTGTTGCTGAGTACCTTGGGAAGACTCACGGATAAAAAAGGCTAATTAAATTAAGTTATAAAAGGCTAGCTGTAACAGTTAGCCTTTTATAATTGTCGTCCCGATAGTTATCGGGAGTTAATGAGTTATTTATAATATTTAATTTATGTTTCGATTTTTAATGTTAAATGAATTTCACATTAAAAATTGATAACTGACAATTGACAATTATTTATTAATAAGTATCTCATCAGTAAAAATCCAGCTCGGATTTCCATCTCCTACATGCCATTCCGGACAAACACCTCTGTTCTTTGCGAAAATACGTATGAATTGTATGTTTTCATCAAGGTCCGTAATATTGAAGTCATGAGGTATTCCACCACCTTCTTTTTCATCTATCTGGTTTTCAACTTTACCAAGAAGTTTGTAGTTATTACCATCCGATGAACCATAAAACACAACATAAAGCGGCAACCAAATCCATGAGCCTTCATCCTGCACAAAACCAATTCCAATTGTGTTTATTTGCTCCGATTTCCCCAAATCAAGTATTGCATCAAAGTCCACTCCTTCATAGCCCTGATAGAATCCGGTACGGAAATTATCTCCTCCTCTTAGCTGATCTATAAGAGCAATATCACCTCCTGCGGTGTATTGTGAATTGTATTTATTTTTTACAGTAAGTCTCCTGCCTTCAGGCATCAGGTTAAAAGTTCCTGAGATAATTTTACTTGGAATTTTACCTTCTGCCACTGCAAAAGCTTTAATAGTATTATCAGAAGTAAAAATTATTGGATCTTTATAAATTGCTGAATTGATTGTTGGCTTAGTTCCGTCGATGGTATAATAAATCACAGCATCATCAACAATGCTGTGTAATGAAACCTCAATATCTTCAGTAAATGTTCTTGATGGCGCATAAATATAAGGAACCGGAGTGATAAGTTCTTCAGTGATTGCTGAATGGGGCCAGTTATCTTCATCCGTGCCCCAGTCCTTATTTGGTTCTTCTGTCATTTTAAACCAGAGAGCACCTCCTTTCATTATCATTTCATGAGTAATATAACTTTTCTCGTATATTCTGCCATCCAAAGTAATTTCATCTATGTAAACAGTTTCAGAATTGTTTTCCGGTGCAACGATCATGAAATCTTTGCCGTTTTCAAGGTGTATGGTCACCGTTTCAAAGGCTGGACTGCCAATCACATATTCCACACTTCCCGGAACGACAGGGTAAAATCCCATAGCACTTAAAACATACCAGGCCGACATTTGCCCGCAGTCCTCATTGCCACACAATCCATCAGCTTGATCGGTATATTGTTCATCCATAATTTTTCGGACCAATTGCTGTGTTTTCCATGCTTCTCCTGCATAATTATACAAATAAGCCATATGATGGCTTGGCTCATTTCCATGAGCATATTGCCCCACAAGCCCAGTAATATCCGACTGATGCCTTCCTGATAGCTCAGAAGATGTATTGAACATCTCATCCAGTTTGGCAACAAAAGCATCATTACCGCCCATGAGCATTTTCAGTCCTTCAAGATCCTGAGGAACAAAGAAATTATACTGCCATGTATTGGCTTCGGTAAGCATGAAGTTAACCTCAGCAGGATCAAATGGTGTGACAAACATTCCATTTATTTTTCCTCTCATAAACCCTGTTGACGGATCATATAGGTTCTTATAATACTGAGCTCTTTGCAAATATTCTATGCTTACTTTATCATTATCTATTAAAGCTGCCATCTCAGCTATACACCAGTCATCGTATGCATATTCAAGTGTTTTGGAAACCGAAGCTCCTTCTTTTCCTGCAGGAATGTAGCCATGCTCTTTATAATATTTCAATCCCAGGTGATCCTGTTTTGAGCTTTTTATCATAGCCTCTAAAGCTTTTTCAGGATTGTATCCCCTAATTCCTTTGGCATAAGCATCAGCAATAACAGGAATGGAGTGATAACCTATCATGCATCCTGTTTCATTGGCTGCCAGTTCCCATACAGGCAATAATCCGCCTTTATAATACATGTCGAGCATGGAATTAATGAGGTCGTTGGTTTTATCCTGCTGAATTATAGTAAACAATGGATGCAATGCCCTGAATGTGTCCCAAAGAGAAAACACAGTATGCATCTCAAAATCATCGGATTGATGAACCTCAAGATCATGTCCGCGATATTGACCGTTCACATCTGAATAAAGGTTAGGAGCTATAAAACAATGGTATAAAGCTGTATAGAATTTGGTCATATCAGATGCACTACCTCCTGTAACTTCAATCTTGCCCAGTTCATTATTCCACTCTTTATTTGCTTTGAAATATTGCTTGTAAAAGTTCCAGTCAGGAATCTCGCTTTGAGCATTGAGCTTTGCATTTTCAGCACTTACTGCTGAAATACCAATTTTTACAAGGATCTCCTCTCCCTCTTTAGTTTCGAAATCAAAGAAAGCTTTCAAGTTCTCTCCTTTTGCAAAATCCTGGACTTTCACATTAATTTCATCTTCAACTATGCCAAATGATTTGAAAGGTTTTGAAAACTCGGCATACATATATAAATACTGATCAGCTGCCCAACGGGAGGTTCTTCTGAATCCAATAATTTCATGATCATTCAGGATCTTAACCTCAGATTCTATCATTTTATCAGTTGTGGCTCCTTCTCTGAGATCAAGTAAGATATGAGCATTGGCAGATTTTGGGAAAGTATACTTCTGCAGTCCTGCTCTCCTGCTAACAGTTAAGTCAACCTCAACGTTGTAGTCTGATAAGTATACATGGTAATATCCTGGTTTTGCGATTTCTGTTTCATGAGAAAATCTTGATCGGTATCCTTTTTCAGGATTATTTTCATCTCCAGGAACATAATAAAGCTTTCCGGTAACAGGCATAAACTTAAAATCGCCATAATCCCCCACTCCTGTTCCGCTTAAATGCGTCATACTAAATCCTGCAATACTTCCATCAGAATAATGATATCCTGAACAACCGTCCCAGTTATCTTTACGTGTATCAGGACTCAGTTGCACCATTCCAAATGGCATTGTAGCTCCGGGAAAAGTATGGCCGTGACCACCTGTACCAATAAGAGGATTAACATATTTTGTAAACTTTTGTGATCCCGGGTTAACAAAATACTTTGGATGAATTTTCTTCATACTCTTTCCTGGCATTCTCCAGGATAAATCAAGATACTCATTACCTCTGTCTTCAAAGAATTGAATATTAACCGGAACAAGGCCCTTTTTAAGATCAATCTTTGCAGATTTTGTTATTCTTCCATGTAAGCTGTCATTATCAATTAGCAGTTTATCATTTATATAAAGCAATGAGCCGTCATCAGAAGTCAGGCTGAACTCATATTCACCACTTTCCGGCACTTCAAGCATGCCATAGATATTCAGGGCAAACCTGCTTGCCGGCAATTTAATACCTTCAAGTGAAGTCTCAAATATGATAATGGAATTATCGGCTCTAAGCGTATCGAAATCCGGCATCATTTTAAATCTTCCTGTATAGATCTCACATTGGAGGCCATTGTATTCCTTATCAAGTTTTAACACCTCGCATTTAGAAACAGCAGATTTCCTACCGTCAGCTAATACAGTAATCGCCTTGACAGTCATATTCCCTGTTGCATCAATAGGATTTTCATATTGTGCTGATGATGTATCAGGATCCGAACCATCAATGCTATAATAGATTTTACAACTCTCCATAGGTTTTTCCAGGATGATCTTAGAATCTTCAGAGATGAAAAGATTCTTTTTAAGTCCAAGGGGTTCAGGTATCCTGTAATTAACACCCATTATATCCAACCTTGGATAGAAATATTTCAACCTTTCCAGGAAATGATCGTAATCAAGCTTACTTCCCTTTGTCCAGAGCACTTCTGACAGTGCAGTCATCCTGGGAAATATCATATATTCAAGGTATTCAGGAGTTGATATGTATTCAGTCCAAACATTGGCCTGTCCACCCAGAATATGCTTTCTTTCTTCTTCATCAAGTTCTCCAGGAACGGGATTAAAATCATAGACTTTTTCCAATGGCGTATAACCACCAATAGCTTTTGGTTCCTGTTTACGGTCACCCTGATAATGATCAAAATAGCAATGAGAATTCGGAGACATTACCACATCATGACCTTGTTTGGCTGCAGCAACACCACCTGACATTCCTCTCCACGACATAACAGTTGCTTCAGGAGCAAGCCCTCCTTCAAGTATTTCATCCCATCCGATAAGCTTTTTTCCTTTTTCATTGAGATATTTCTCTATTCTCTTCACAAAATAGCTTTGAAGCTCATGTTCATCAGCAAGTCCTTCTTTTCTGATCCTTCGCTGGCAGTCCGGGCATTTTCCCCATCTGTCTTTTGGGCATTCATCACCACCAATATGTATATACTCTCCGGGGAACAATTCTATAACTTCATCCAAAACATTTTCCAGGAATTCGAATGTTTCCTCTTTTCCTGCACAGAAAACATCCCTATGCACTCCCCATCTGTTTGATACTTCAAAAGGGCCTCCCGTGCATGATAATTCAGGATATGCTGCCAGCACTTCCTGGCAATGCCCGGGCATTTCAATTTCAGGAACGATGGTGATGAAACGATCGTTAGCATAATCGATAATTTCCTTCACTTCTTCTTTAGTATAAAAGCCACCGTATCTTTCTCCATTTTTATCCGTTCTCCACGCACTTATTTCTGTTAACTCGGGGTATTGGTCTATTTCAAGCCTCCATCCCTGGTCTTCAGTAAGGTGCCAATGAAATACATTCATCTTATGCATGGCCATGTAATCAATAAATTTTTTGACAAACTCAACAGAAAAGAAATGACGGGCAACATCAAGGTGCATTCCCCTCCAGCAGAATTCCGGCTTATCCCATATCTGAATGCATGGTATTTTCAGCTTTATATCCCCGACAAGGATTTTGCTTTCAATTTCAGGAGGCAATAATTGCAAAAGAGTTTGTACACCATAAAAAACACCATTGGGCTTATTTGCCTGTATAGTTATACTTCTTTCCCTTACCTGCATCTTATATCCTTCATCACCGTATGAGCTATCTATTGCTGCAGTGGTAAGGACAATATCATCTTTGATCCAGTCAACTGAAACAAGATCAGCGGATTCTAATTCCAATCCTGAAGAGGATTTTATCTTATCCCTGAGATAATCTGCTACCTTCTCCATTCCTTCAATAGAATAATCAAAAAGTATGCGGGTTTTCTCTTTGATCTGAAAATTCTCATCCTGGTCCCAATAAGAATCCGGCCTTGGGATCACATGAATCTTCCTGGGATCATTCCTTTTGCAGGAAACGATAGCTACTAAAACAAATGCAAGAATAAGAAATCTTAATATTGATGTTTTCATTAGTTTAAATTATTTGATGCCAGATGCCAGTTACCGGATGCCGGCATCCGGCATCTGGCAACCAGTATCTGTCTCTATTTTTTTAAAAACGATTCAGAATCAACTAAAAGATTTTCACCATCCTGATAAACAGCATAATTAAATCCCTTATGGATTGCATACGAACCATAATTTCCCTGTTTATCGAGGGCAAGATAACCTACCTGGAAATCTTTATAATCCGGTATTTTTTTTACTATCCTCATAACTGCTTCCTCGCATGCTTCTTCGGGAGATCGTCCTTGCCTCATCAGTTCCACAACTAAAAAAGAACCCAGGGTTTTCATCACAAGTTCCCCTTGTCCTGTTGCCACAGCTCCTCCAAACTCATTATCTACAAATAATCCTGCACCGATGATAGGACTATCACCCACCCTACCATGCATTTTATAAGCTGCACCGCTTGTAGTACATGCACCTGAAATATCACCATTGCTATCTATAGCTATCATCCCAATGGTATCATGGTTCTCAACATTGATCACAGGTTTGTATTTTGATTCCACCCTCCATTTCAGCCAGGCATTTTTAGCCTTTTCAGTAAGCAGGTTTTCTTCCTCGAAACCATTTTCAAGTGCAAATATTTTTGCACCCTCACCTGAGAGCATGACATGTGGTGTTTTGTCCATAACAAGACGTGCAACCGAGATTGGATGCACAATATCCTGAAGATAGCAAACAGAACCCGCTCTGCCATTCTCATCCATGATACATGCATCTAAAGTAACGATACCATCACGGTCTGGCAATCCACCAATCCCTACACTCAGATTATCTTCATCGGCTTCGGTAACCATCACTCCTTTCTCAACCGCATCCAAGGCTTTTCCGCCTGTACTTAAGACTTCCCATGCAGCTTCATTGGCTTCCAGACCGTGTATCCATGTAGAGATCACCACAGGAAGCTTCCCATCCTCAGCAGAAAGATTTACACTAAGCTTGTTGGCTGCATTAAGAACTCCTGCAGGAAGGGCAACTCCAGCAAGGCTTGCAGCTGTAGTTTTTATGAAGTCTCGTCGTTTAACCATCTTGCTTTATAATCATTTAATTATTGTTATTAATTTTAGTTCCATTTTTTTTGATGCCGGATGCCGGATGCCGGATGCCGGATGCCGGATGCAGGGATCTGGAATCAGGTATCCAGAATCCGGAATCTATTTATAATCCAGCAGGATCTTCCACATCCTGCAAAGTCTTTCTCTTATATCCATATAGTCCATAAAACGCAATATAAATATAGCAAACTATCGGTACCACAAATGACATATGCACTCCCTGCCAGTCAGCAAATGAGCCTTGTATTACCGGAACAATTGCACCACCAAGTATCATCATCACAAGTATTGAAGAACCCTGGCTTTTGTATTTACCTAATCCTTCAATTGAAAGAGTAAATATGTTTGACCACATTATGGAGTTGAACAATCCTATTCCTATTACCGTCCACATGGCAACCTGACCCTCCGTAAATAAAGTGATAACAAGCAATGCAATAATTACAAAGGAAAAAACAAACAGGGTTCTGTTAGCAAGAGATCTTCCTATATAGAAAGCGATAAGATTTACCACAAGAAATATGAGATAAATAGAGGCGATCTCAATTCCATTATTCAGGAAGATAACAATAAAAGCAATCAATGAGACCCCTAACATTAGGGTCACTTTCAGTGTTTTATTCTTCATATCACTCAGGGAAATGGCCCCAAGGAAGCGGCCGATCATGAGTCCGCCCCAATAAAAAGCAACATATTTACTTCCTTCTATTTCATTTAATCCTGCAATATTATCCAGCTCAAAATAGCTGATAAGGATACTACCAATGCTCACTTCAGCACCCACATACATAAAAATTGCAATACCACCAAAGATCAGATGTTTATGCTTGAGTGCCCCCATGCCTTTTCCAACAGTTTCTCCTGCAGTTACACGAGGAAGGTCTGATATCCATATAAGTATTGCCAGTATAAGAAACATCCCGGCAAAAATCATATAGGGAATTATAACAGCATCAGCACTGGATACATCATCAGGAGCGAAGTATTTAAATATTAAGAAGCCACCGATTATTGGTCCGATAGTCGTACCCAAAGAGTTGAATCCCTGGGAAAGGTTCAATCGTGAGGGAGCTGTTTTTTCAGATCCCAGGATGGCAACATAGGGATTTGCTGCAATTTGCAGCAATGTAAATCCAAGACCTAAAACAAAAAGAGCAGAAAGAAAAAACCCATACATCCTGAATTCAGCTGCAGGAACAAACAAGATTGAACCGATGAAGGATAATAACAATCCATACATTATGCCTTTTTTATAACCTATCTTCAATATAGGATCACCGAATAATCCTGAAATAATAAAATATATCAGTGAACCGATAAAATAAGCACCAAAAAAAGCAAACTGCACCAGCATTGCTTTGGCATAGTTAAGTTCAAAAACCTTTTTCAGATATGGGATAAGAATATCATTTTGCACAGTCATAAAACCCCACATAAAGAAAAGCCCGGTAACGACGATAAATGCAGAGGTATAGTTTTTGGTGGTGGATGTTTGCATAATTGGGTCTTGGTATGTTTATAAAGAAGGATAAATGTAATGAAAATTGCTAAAAGCAATGAAGGGGAATATTCAAAAAAAGGAATGATAAGATTTCATTAGAAAATAAGAATATAAATTTGTTCACATGCCAATTTCATTTCATCATTGTCGATTGCTGTGAGAACTGGTCGCTGGCTACTGGCGACTATATGCCGGATACTTACATCTTTTTCATATTTTTGCAAAATGATCTATCCTGAAAACTTTGAAAAGAAAATAGGTTTCGACACTATCCGTGACTTACTTGCAGAGAAATGCATTAGTGATCTCGGCAGAGATCATGTTCAGGATCTTTCATTTTCCACAGACTTCCTGGAAATTCAAAAAATGTTAGATGAAACGGATGAATTCAGGCAAATACTTGGATCTGACAGGAATTTCCCCTCACAGGATTATTTTGACATGAGGGATGAGTTATCAAGGATAAGACTTGAAGGGACATTCATTGAGCAGGAAGAAATTTTTAATTTAAAAACATCATTGATCACTCTGGCTGAAATATTGTTTTTCTTCAAAAAAAGCGAATACGAACTTTACCCAAAGCTAAAGATCATTGCTGAGAATATTATTATTGACACTTATATCAGCAAGAGAATCAATCAAATAGTTGATGACAAAGGCAGGATCAAAGACAATGCCTCTTCTGAGTTAAATGATATCAGAAAACAGATAGAATCACGGCAGCATCAAATTGACAGAACAATCAACAAGGCACTTCAAAGTGCAAAATCATCAGGAATTGCAACTGAAGATGTGGAAATAACTATCCGAAATGGAAGAATGGTAATTCCTATTCCTGCGCAGTATAAAAGAAAGATCAGGGGATTTATTCACGATGAGTCATCTACCGGGCAAACAGTATTCATTGAGCCTACAGAAGTATTTGACACAAATAATGAATTAAGAGAACTGGAAAGTGCTGAAAGAAGGGAGATAATAAAAATATTAAGTGATTTCACTATTTTGTTAAGACCTAATATTGATGACTTGATCTTATCCTATACAACCTTAGGACTTTTCGATTTCATCAGAGCAAAGGCAAGATTAGCAAATGAATTATTATGCATCAAGCCAACAGTGACCAATAAAAATTTGCTTAATTGGCAAGATGCTTTACACCCATTATTGTTTCTTGCAAATCGCTCCAAAGGGAAAAAAGTTGTTCCTCTGAGTATAAATCTAGATAAGATAAACAGGATCTTGATAATTTCAGGTCCTAATGCAGGAGGAAAATCTGTTTGTCTTAAAACTGTAGGATTACTCCAATATATGATGCAATGTGGCCTCCTGGTTCCTATGAAAGAAAACTCTGTTATGGGGTTGTTCAGAAAAATTTTCATTGACATTGGCGACGATCAATCATTGGAAAACGACCTCAGCACATATAGTTCACATTTAAAAAACATAGAATTCTTCCTGAAAAATTCTGACAATAAAACATTAATCCTTATAGACGAATTTGGTGTTGGCACAGAACCACAAATAGGAGGAGCTATTGCAGAAGCATCAGCAGAAGCATTGAATGAGAAAAAAATTTATGGAGTGGTAACAACTCACTATTCCAATCTCAAACTCTTAGCAAACAGGAATGATGGTTTTGTAAATGGTGCCATGTTATTCGATTCCAGGAAGATGCAGCCACTTTATCAGTTGAAAATTGGTAAGCCCGGAAGTTCATTTGCTTTTGAAATAGCTAATAAAATGGGCATTCCTACCAACATCCTGGAAAATGCCATGCATAAAACAGGAAAATCGCAGCTTGATTTTGACCAGCAGCTTCAGCAACTGGAGATAGAAAAAGAAGAAGTTGAAAAGCAACAGGCAAAATTCAGGGTAGCTGACGAATTCCTGGCAGAAATGATAGAAAAGTATGACGAGCTAAACCAGAAAATAGAAGATCAGAAAGAAAAGATACTTGATGAAGCCAAAAAGGAAGCCATTGATATTATTGATAATTCAAACAGGCTGATTGAAAAGACCATCAGGGAGATCAAGGAAAACCTGGCTGAAAAAGAGCGGACAAAGAATGTAAGGAAGGAGTTGGTGGAGGAGAAGGAAAAGCTGACAAATAAAAAGGAATTCGGAAAAAAGAATTCTGAAAAAAGAATTCGGAAAGTGGTCCAGGATGAACCTATAAAAGTTGGGGATCATATAGTTTTAAAAGATCACAGTACTTCGGGGGAAATACTGGAAATTAAAGGAAATAAAGCCGTTGTGTATACTGGTTCTGTTAAGCTCAGCCTGCCTCTTGAAAATCTGGAAAAAATAAAAGCAATAAAAAATTATAAAAGATCAAACAAGTCGTACACTAATATTGTTAATACTCTGAATGAAAAGCTCGACAATTTCAAACTTTCCCTCGACATAAGAGGAAAACGAGCAGAAGAAGCCGTTTCAGAGGTAGTCAAATATATTGATGATGCCATGCTTTTGAGTATAAAAGAAGTGCGTATCATTCATGGAAAGGGAGATGGGGTCCTCCGCTCTGTAATAAGAGATCATCTATCAGGAATACAGGAGATAAAGAGCCTGAAAGACGAACATGTTGAGCGCGGGGGGAGTGGGACTACTGTAGTGGTGCTGAGATAATGAAGGATGCCGATTGCCGCATTACTAAACTTTAAATACTCTAATAACTTAATTTACTTTAATTACTTAATAATGAATAACTCAAGCTCAAAATCCTTTTACAAACGTATTCGATTAATTCCATTAATCGGAATTATTGTCGGAGCAATCGGGGGTTATATATACTATATTAAGGTTGGTTGTGTTTCGGGGACTTGCCCGCTTACATCAAATCCATGGATTTCAACGTTATGGGGAGCAGTTGCCGGGTATTTGTTATCTGATGTTTTTGCCGGGAAGAAGAAAAATCCGAGCAATGAAAAGGGTAATGCCTGATACCGGATACAAGCCTTCGCAAAGCTTCGGCTTACAAAGCTTGAATCTTGTATCTTGTTACTTACATCTTGTTTTCAATTCTTCTTCTAGTTTTCGTGGCAGGCTCTTAACTATCAGATCATAGGAATGATCAACAAGTTCTTTGATCAGTCTGTCATCCACATCACCATCGAATAATACATTATTCCAGTATTTTTTATTTAAATGATAACCAGGTCTAATGGAGTTGTAATGTTCTCTTAATTCTATGGCCCTTTCAGGGTCACATTTTAAACCCAGATCATACTTTCCTGTCAGATCCAATAATGCAAACATTTTCCCCATAACTTTAAAAACCAAGGTGGTTTCATCAAATGGAAAGCTTTCTGTTACACCTTTTTTTTTCAAACAGTATTCTCTGATTTCTTCTGCATCCATAGCAAATATTAGTTCTTATATATATCAAAATTAACATGAATATAATTGAATACCAATAAATCATAATGCTGTTTCATGAAAAAAGTATAGTTTTGTAGAACTTTTATTAACCCATAATTTCAGAAAACAGCTAAATTAATTATCTAACCTTTAATTATAAGTTATTACGAACTGAAAAGCTAATCTGGGAAAATTACCTTTAAATACTTTTTATTATGGTTTTAAAACAAAAGTCACATGAGCTTAAGAAACGAATGCGTAATGCATTACAGGGCGGAGGGTCGAAGGCTATTGAAAAGCAAAAAGCAACGGGTAAGCTGACAGCAAGGGAAAGAATACTTTCATTACTTGATCCAAATACATTTCACGAATACGATCTTTTCGTTGAACATGCTGCTAAGGATTTCGACATGGATAAAAAGCAATTACCAGGTGATGGGGTTATTACAGGAACAGGCATAATTCTAGGTCATCCTATATGCATTTTTGCCCAGGACTTTACCGTTGCAGGAGGTTCTCTTGGTTTGATGCATGCTAAAAAGATCGTAAAGATCATGGATCATGCATTGAAGCTCAAAGTGCCTTTGATAGGTATAAACGATTCTGGTGGTGCACGTATACAGGAAGGCGTGAATTCACTTGCAGGATATGGTGAGATCTTTTACAGGAACACTCAGGCATCAGGCGTTATTCCTCAGATATCAATTATCCTTGGTCCGTGTGCAGGAGGTGCTGTGTATTCTCCGGCTTTAACTGATTTTGTTTTTGTTGTAGACAAGATATCTAAAATGTTTATCACAGGTCCAGAGGTAATCAAAGCAACTATTGGTGAAGAAATATCCATGGAAGACTTGGGAGGTGCAAAAGTTCATGCAGAAACTAGCGGTGTTGCACATTTCTACTCTCAAAGTGAACAGGAGGCATTTGACAAGATCAAGCAGCTGATAAGTTTTATTCCCTGGAACAACATGAAGAAAGCTGATCCATTTCCAAAGAAAGTTCCAAAATCAAGACTATATAAAATTGAAAATATAATGCCTACCGATCCCAAACAACCATATGATGTGAGGGATATCATCAAGGCAATTGTTGATGATTCTGAGTTTCTTGAAGTCATGGACAGGTTTGCACAAAATATAGTAATCGGTTTCGCAAGACTTAATGGAGAGACTATTGGGTTTGTTGCAAACCAACCATTGGTAATGGCCGGAGTTCTTGATGTGGATTCATCAGATAAAGCAGCAAGGTTCATTCGTTATTGTGATTCATTCAATATTCCCCTTGTCACTCTTGTTGACCTTCCAGGATATCTGCCAGGTGTTGATCAGGAGCATAATGGGGTAATCCGCCATGGAGCAAAAATCCTATATGCATATTCTGAAGCAACAGTGCCGAAAATTACTGTTATCCTTAGAAAAGCATATGGTGGAGGATATATAGCAATGTGTTCACATCACCTTAAAGCCGATTTTGTATTTGCATGGCCTACTGCTGAGATTGCTGTAATGGGTCCGGAAGGAGCTGCAAACATCATTTTCAGGAATGAAATTAAGAATGCAGAAAATCCTGATGAAATGCGTAAACAAAAGATCAAAGAATATAAGCAAAAGTTTGCAAACCCATATGTTGCTGCAGCATATGGTTATGTTGATGCAGTTATCGATCCTTCGGAAACTCGCAGGATGCTGCTTCACGCACTTGAAATCTCTAAAAATAAGCAGGTTACTACACAAAAGAAAAAGCATGGAGTACCTCCATTTTAAAAGACTGAAATATGGTAAACAGAAAAGACAAAAAAACAGAAAAGCCCGATTATCAGTCGTTGAACATCGACTTTGTGAAGTATAAAACTTTTCTTACAGATAAGTATCAAAATAGAAAAATTTATACAGCGAAAGATCTCAGGCTTGTTACTGCTTTTATTCCCGGAACCATAAAAAAAATTTTTGTAACGGAAGGTGATAAAGTTAAAGAAGGAGACAGATTGTTAGAACTTGACGCTATGAAAATGAAAAATATAGTAATATCACCGATTAATGGTGAAGTAAAATCCATTAATGTTTCAAGCAAAGATATTGTTTCAAAAAACCATGTGCTTATTAATCTTGAGTATGATGAGCCTCAAAGTGAGTAGCAAGCATTGAGTTGTTTTCTTCAATAAACTCCAGGATTTCTTCCTTTCCTCTTTTATCTTTTGTTGATGTATAAAACATCATGGGTAGTTCCTGCCAGTATTTATATAGATAATCCTGATAATATTTCATATTCTTATCCAATTCCGATTTGCTGATCTTATCGCACTTTGTAAACACCAGTGCAAATGGCAACTCACTGGCTCCAACCCAATTTATAAAATCTATATCCTTTTCCTGTGGTCTATGCCTTGAATCTATCAGGATAAATGTGCATATAAGTGTATTCCTTTTAATCAAATATTCATGTATCATTATACCCCATTTCTCTCTCGCCTTCTTAGAACTTTTTGCATATCCATATCCGGGTAGGTCTACAAGGTACCAATCATTGTTAATCAGAAAATAATTAATAAGCTGTGTTTTTCCAGGAGTAGAAGATATTTTTGCCAGGCCCTTTTTTCCAACAAGGAGGTTGATCAAAGAAGATTTTCCAACATTTGACCGGCCGATAAATGCATATTCAGGCAATCGTTTTTCAGGGCAGTCTTTTATTCCAGGACTGGATTTTAAGAATTCGGCAGTTTTAATGATCATGCCTTTTATTCTTTTGTTTTATAAGTAGAGATATGCCGGTCTTTTTTGAAATCGTAAATATCTTTAATGGTTACAATGATTCCCGTTTCCTCAACATCGCCAAAACCCGTATTCTTTGCCGTACCAAATGTTCTCATGGTTGAAGAAAGATTCATATAGGCATTGAACAAGGGAGGTACATTTTCGTTTAAAGATCTTACTTTCTGTATTAATATTTTATAATCCTCTTCGTAATTACACCCGGAGAAGATATTTGCAAGTATCTTTTTGTCTGTTTTAATCTCAACAGGATTATATGGAAACACTAACTTGTCTTTATCAGGAAAGTATTTTTTAATAAAATACAGTACGAGATCTTTAGCCAGGCTGTCGAAATGAGGATACATGGTTACCTTCCCAAAAAGATATCTTACATCTGGGTTATCAGCAACAACTGCCCCTAGCCCGTCCCAAAGATTATCAAGAGAGTAAATCCCAACTCTAATATTAAATGCAGGTTGGTATAATGGTTGAACAAATGATCTTCCTAACTCAACAGTATAAGGAATGAACTCTTTCACAAATTTATCAGAATAACCAAATAATTTTGCTGTTGGAGTTTTTACATTTCCCTTCTCGTCAATTTCAAGATTCTTACAATGAATAAACCTGTAACCACCAATAATCGCCTTGTCCTCAGGATTCCATACAATAAGTTGTTTAAACGGCACCCCAGATGTATCGTAATCGTCAATATCTATGCATTTCCCTGTTCCACCACCAGCATCCCTGAAAGTTATCTCCCTCAGACGGCCGATTTCCCTCATAATATTGGGAGAATCATGATGGGTCAATACAAAAATCTGATTCCTGGCATTGTTGGTATCTCTTACAAATTTATCATCTGTAAGTTCCTTTTCCAGGATTGAAACATCAACAGGAGGAATAATTGTTTCCATCTATTTCTTAATTTGATTTCTTAATTCATAAGTTTTTTCCTTAACCCATTCTGCCCAGTATCTATCATTATGTGTTCTGTCGAAAGTTGTGTATGAAATCGGATCTCCGATAACAATTGTAAGATTCTTGTTTTGCTGCCTGTATTGCTCATCCACAAGATATAACATCTCAATATTTGCCTTTATTCCAAGCTTTTGTCGTGTATTGGAAATATTATAAAATCTGTTTGATATCCTGCCGTCCATAAATACAGGGATGATATCCCTTTTGAAATTCCGGGCTTTTGTGATAAAGGTCTTTTTCCAGGGGAGATCATAGATTTCCCCTTTTATTTTTCTCGAAACCAATCCGGCGGGAAAATACAATATGGCCTTATCTGATGCAAAAGTATCGTTGATGATCCTTATATTTTCCGCGTTACTACCATGCTTATTAATAGGAATAAATAACTCCTTTAAATGTGGCAGGTTCATTAAAAGATCATTAACAGGAAAAATAATGTCCTTGCGGAATTTTCCAACGACAGTTATAAATGCAATCCCGTCAAATCCTCCAAGAGGATGATTTGAAGCAAAAATACACCTTCCGGTATCAGGAATATTCTCC